>JBPCNP010000075.1:0-6266 GCA_051001215.1 Acidimicrobiales bacterium | reverse complement strand
CCATTGTCACCGACGGCTGGGTCGACGCCTCGGACTGATCGGGTATTGCCCGCCACGCGTGCGCTCTCGGCCTTCATCATCCCGTTCCTGCTGGTCGCGTTCGTGGTGCTGTACTTCTTTCCTTCCGCCAAGGACACGGCCCACCTGTTCGCCTGGAGGATTGTTCCCCCTTCACACCCATGGTCCTCGGTTCGGTGTACCTGGGTGGGGCGTACTTCTTCCTGCGTGCCTTTCGGGCCACCGAATGGCACCGGGTGGAAGCCGGCTTCATCTCGGTCGGGTTGTTCGCGACCCTGATGGGCATCGCCACAATGGTGCACTGGAACAAGTTCGTTCACTCCAACGTGGCATTCTGGCTGTGGGCCGGCCTGTACTTCACGACGCGGTTTCTGGTTTGGGCGGCGTGGTTCGCGAACGAGCGGGAGCAGTTGGAGCCAACCCAGGACGACCTCCTGCTCTCGCCGATCGCGGCCACGGTCATCGGCCTGCTGGGCATCATGGCCGCCATGAGCTGCCTGTTCCTGTTCCTGTTTCCTAGGACGGCGATCAGTATCTGGCCGTGGAAGCTGACCGAGCTGACTGCCCGGGTCATGGGCGCCATCTTCGCCCTGGGTGTCTCGGGGATCGGAGCGTTCACGGACAAGCGGTGGGGTGGCGCCAAGATCATGCTGGAGGTCGAAGGGCTGATGGTTGCCCTGATCGCCGTTGCCGCGCTGCGCGCCCATCGCGACTTTGCTGCCTCCCGGCCGCTCACCTGGGTGTTTGCCGCCGGATTCCTCGCATTACCGTTGGCCACCGTGCTTCTCTACGCCCGCATGGAGGCGCGCTCGGCCAAGCGCACAGGGCCGTCGTGGGGCCTCGGCGGCCAGCCGCCTGCTGATGGACCGTGATCGCTGCGGGCGGTCCGCTCATACGGTCCGATGACGATCGGGAGCGACTATCAGTTCGTCACCGAGTGGCGCGTCGCTGGCACCCTTGGCGAAGTCAAAGATATCCTGGGCGACGTCGACCCGCGGGCAGTGGCGCGCTGGTGGCCGTCCGTCTATCTCTGGGTCGAGGAGGTCGAGCGAGGGGGCGAGGGCGGTCTCGGCCGGGTGCTCGACCTGCACACCAAGGGCTGGCTGCCCTACACGTTGCGTTGGACTCTTCGCGTCACCGAGCCCCTCAGCGACGCTGGGTACGCGCTCGAAGCAACGGGAGACCTGGAAGGAACGGGGCGCTGGACCTTCCAGCAGGACGGACCCGAGGTGCTGATCACCTACGACTGGCGAATCCACGCCACGAAACCACTTCTCCGCCGGCTCGGGTGGCTCTTGCGACCGGCCTTCGCTGCCAACCACCACTGGGCCATGGCACGCGGCGAGGAGAGCCTTCGACTCGAGTTGCGACGACGCCGGCAAGGCACCGAGCGTCCAGTAGTTCAAATTCCCCCGTCACCACCACCCACCTTTCGCTGGTTGGGAGGCCGCTCTTGACGGTGACGACTCGTTGCTGAGAACCGCCCTCGGTGGCAAGCACCGCAAGGGGATCCCCTACCGGGACCGCGGGCCGACGGCAACCGCCGCTCGACGACAGCTGCCGAGACCCGCCCCGCAAGGCGTTCCTCCTGCGGGCCCGGTCGTCGTTCCGGCTGCGGGACCTCCCGGTCACGTTCCGCCTGCGGCACAGGCCGTGGAGGTATAGGTCAACCTCGAGTTCGTCACGACCGGCGTCGTATGCCGTTCGGCTTGTTGAGGGCCCAGATGACGCCCGTAGCCCATCACCGCATCCCGGCGGGCTTCGGCCTCCGGACCTGCATCGATGCCCCGAGGTGCGTCGCCCAGGCGAACCAGCAGCTCGGCGGCGGAGCGCCGCCCGGAGTAGCCGTGCTTGGTGAGAACGCCGCCATGCGCTTCTCGCCCAAGGACTTGGCCGAGCCGGGCGTGGGGTAGCGGTCCAAGAAGGCCAGGGCGATCTCGCTGCTCACGTCGGCGAAGACCACCTTGGCCCCCGGCCAGAAGGCGTCCAGGCAGGCCTCGAGCTGGTTGTGGGCGGCCACCCGGGCATGGACCAGGTCGTCGCGGGCCCGCACCACCGCCCGCAGCGCCCGGGTCTGGTCGCTGAAGGCTCCAGCACCCGCAGGTGGCGCAGCCGCAGTCGCAGGTACTCGGCGATGACCTCGGCGTCGCCGGGATCGGACTCCCAGGTCCCGCAACGGGATCCGCTTGCGGTGTCCCATCGAATGATCCTCGTCGCAACGACGTCGACCCTGTCGACCTTCTCCAGCGGGGATCTCCGCCATCGATGTAGCTTCAAGAGAAGCACGTATCAACCCCGGCGCGGCGGGCTCTGTAGTGAACGGGCGAGCGGGCGACTCCGTCGGCATCCCGAAGGAGACTGAACCATGCCAAATCAGAATCGTGTTCCGCTCGAGGGAAGCTCGCGACTGCCGCTGGCGGGCGCCCGTCGGGTCGGCGACGCCGACCCCGATCAGCAGCTGAGTGTCACGGTGATTGTGCGACGTCGGACCGACGCTTCTCAACCGCCGACGGTCCCTCCGACCAGTGGTCCGGCCGACCAGCGCCGCCAACTGCGCTCAGCGTTCGCCGCCGCGCAGGGCGCGGACCCGGCGGACATGGATCGGGTCAACGCCTTCGCGGACGAGCACGGCTTGTCGGTGGATGAATCCGACCAAGCCCGGCGCAGCATCGTGCTTTCGGGCACGGTGGCCGCGATGTCGGCAGCGTTCGGTGTCGATCTGGGCCGATATGAGCGGAATGATCTCTCCTATCGTGGTCGGGAAGGACGCGTCCATCTGCCGGCGGATCTCGAACCGATCGTTGATGGTGTCTTTGGTTTGGATGACCGTCCGCAAGCCTCGCCCGATTTCAAAATCGGGCCAGCCTTGGACAACGCCGCCGCGGAGCTTGCCGGTATGGCGGCGAGACCCGAAGCGACCGGCGATACCCCCTTCTGGCCCCCCGAGGTGGCCAAGATGTATGGATTCCCGTCGGATGTGGTGGGCACCGGCGAGACCATAGCGATTCTCGAGCTCGGTGGTGGGTACCACGACGAGGAACTGGCCAAGTACTTCGCGAAGCTGAAGGTCCCGGCCCCGAGATGCGTTGCCGTTGGCCTCGACGGAGCCGGCAACCATCCGGGCGAGGACGCCGACGGCGAGGTCCTCTTGGACATCGAGGTCACGGGATCGATCGCTCCCGGCGCGGAGATCGTCGTCTATTTCGCCCCCAACACCGACCGCGGCTTTCTCGATGCCCTCACTACGGCCGTGCACAGCCAAGAGCGACCGGCTTCGGTCGTGTCGATCTCATGGGGTGCCCCCGAAGCGCACTTCACTGACCAGGCGCGGAAGGCCTTCGACTCCGCCTTCGCCGACGCCAGCGCCTTGGGAGTCACCGTCTTCTGCGCGGCGGGCGACCACGGCTCCGGCGACGCGGCCCGCGACGGCAGCGCCCACGTTGACTTTCCGGCGTCGAGTCCCAACGCCGTGGCATGCGGAGGTACCCGGCTCAGGTCGGGCCCGGATGCGAACGTCGAGGAGGTCGTTTGGAACAATGGCGACGGCTGGGCCACCGGAGGAGGTATGAGCGACAAGTTCTCAATCCCGGCCTACCAGCAAGGTCTTGAGATGCCACAACTTCACGGGGCAGGTTCAGGGCGGGGAGTGCCCGATGTCGCCGGCAACGCCGACTCCAACACGGGATATCTATGCATGATCAATGGGCAGGTAGTTTCGATCGGCGGCACAAGTGCCGTTGCGCCCCTGTACGCCGCGTTGTTCGCCCTCCTGGGAGAGGCGCTCGGCCAGCCCATCGGCGGCATGCCCTCCCGTCTATACACCATCGCCGGCAGTCCGGGCACCAACGTGTTCCGGGACATCACCGACGGCGACAATGGTGTGCCCGACAGCCAGTTCGGCCCCGCCACTGCGGGATACTCAGCCGGGAAAGGTTGGGACGCCTGCACGGGACTCGGCAGTCTCAATGGCAGCGCCCTGCTCGAAGCGCTCAGATAGTCCACGTCGACAGAACCGTCGACTGCGCCGAGGAGGGCGCATCACGGAACGTTCGAATGCTCGAACCGGGCGCGACTCGTTTGCGGCCGCTCGGGACGTGGGCAGCGGTCCCGCAGGAGGAACGACGACCGGCGCAGGCCGAACGACGACCGGGTGCCGCAGGGCGAACGCCTTGCGGGGCGGGTCTCGACAGTTGTCGTCGAGCGGCGGTTGCCGTCGGCCGCGGTCCCGGTAGGGGATCCGGTTGCGGAACCTGGGAGTCTTCCGCACGCGGCACTCAGACGGGCGTCAGAATCACGGTGGATCGACCACGGTGTCGTCCGAATCCCCGCCGCCTCCCGGTCCGAACGGGGGCAAATTGATCCGAGCCATGAAAGGCGTTGGCCGCGTCCTCTGATTCGATTCCCAGACGGGACGTGAACTACCGGGACTCGCGCATCAAGGAGTACCTGGGCGTACTACAGCTTCGAGGTGATCAAGCAGCACACCGGCGAGGGGATCGGCGGCGCCGCCGGTTCCGTCCTCCCGGCGTTCGTCAGCGTGGTGAACCTGTTCCTCCTGCCTGTCGAGATCAAGAACATGTACGAGTGCGACGGCCAGGAGAGCTCGGTCGGGGCGGCCACGGCGTTCTCGAGCCTGCTCGTCGGCATCCCGTGGTACGTGAAGTGCCAAGCCGTCCTCAACAAGTGCTGGGCCTCGAAGGGGGCATCTCCGCCCGAGTGAGCCCGACTACGGATCGACGTTGGCGGCGGCCAGCTCGGCAAAGGCGGCGACGGCATCGAGGGTGAGGGGCCCGGGGGCGGAGGGGAGGTCGCGGTCGTCGATGGCCCGGATGGGTTGTACTTCGCGGGTGCTGGAGGTCAGGAAGGCCTCGTCGACGTCGGCCAGGGCCTCGATGGGCAGGTCCTCGTCGACCACGTCGACCAGCTCGCCCACCAGCTCGCGGGTGACCCCGGCCAGGCACCCCGACGCCAACGGCGGGGTCAACAGGCGCCCATCCAGGCCCACGAACACGTTCGAACCCGTGCCCTCGCATAGGTTGCCGGCCAGGTTGGCGAACAAGGCCTCGCCCGCGCCGCGCTCGCGGGCGTAGGCCAGGGCCACCACGTTCTCGCCGTAGGACACCGACTTGATCCCCGACAGGGCCCCGTGCTCGTTGCGGGGCCAGGGCGCTACGACCACGTCGGCGGTGGAGGGCCAGTCGACCACGTCGCCGCCGGCCACGATCACCGTGGGCCGCACCTCGGCCCGATCCGATGACAGTGGTCCGACCCCGCCGGTCACGGTGATGCGCAGGCGGCCGCTGTCGAGCTCGTTGCCGTTGATGACCGCCTCCATGGCCGCCCGCAACGCCGACAGGTCGGGCAGGGGAAGGCCGACGCCGGCGGCCGATCGGGCCAGGCGCTCGAGGTGGCGGCGGATGGCGAAGGGCACGCCCTCGTACACGCGGAGGGTCTCGAAGACGCCGTCGCCGGTGAGCAGGCCGTGGTCGAGGGGTGACACCCGGGCCTGATCCAGGGGGAGCACCTCGCCGTCGACCCAGACGACGTTCACGTGCGAACCAACCCGAGCGGCCCTCTGAGCGGGGACCCGGGCCCGAGCGGCCCTCTGAGCGGCATGCCGGCAGAACCGTCGGCGACGCCCGCAGCCGAAGTCGTGGGAGACGGCGAGCTCGACGATGCCGCCGACGACCAGGACCACGGCCACGGCCGCGCCGACGAGGCCATGGACGCCGACGACTCCGGGGACAGTGCCGGCGGCGACCGCCACTGGCGCGGCCACCTGCGTCGCCACCGCCAGGGCTGAGTGTCGACACCGCGGCGACCAGCGTCGGGTCAGGGCTGACGTGTTCCGCATCGGCTGCGACGGAACGCCCCTGCTCGGACCCAAGACCGGCGTCGGCTGGTACACCCACGAGCTCATCGACGCCGTGGCCCGGCGGGCGCCCGAGGACGACATCCAGGTCTTCCCGATCTCGTGGCGAACGGCGCGGATGTTGCACCTCGACCCGCCGCATCGCCCCAACGTGACCGTCACGCGGCGAATGGCGCCGGCCCGCCCCCTCTGGGCGGTGTGGGACCGGGTGCCGTTCCCCCCCGTCGAGTGGCTGGTGCGGTGCGACGTGTTCCACGCCACCAACTGCATCTGCCCGCCTTCGTCGAAGGTGCCCACGGTCGTCACCGTCCACGACATCGGTTTCGTCCACCATCCCGAGTCGGTGTCACCCGCCATCCGCCGCATGGCCCATCTC
>JBPCNP010000074.1:0-41238 GCA_051001215.1 Acidimicrobiales bacterium | reverse complement strand
CACAGTGAACGCGGCGTCGACCGCGCGGGCGAGGGCACTAGCAAATGTAGCGCGCAGCGTGCGAGTGAGGTTGCCGCAGAAGCGTGGCCCCGCCGACCGCGGTCGGCGCCAGGCCCCAGACAAGGAGCGCAAATGACGACTGACATGTCCGCAGTCGATGGTGGAGAGGTGGCGGAGACCTTCGTTCGCGGTCTCCTCGATGCGTTTGGCTCGTCGTACACCATCGACCGCCACGAGCTGGGGGAGGACACGCAGGAGATCGCTGTCGAAGGCGACGGCATGGGTCTGCTCATCGGTCCGGGCGGTCAGACCTTGGCTGCCGTCCAGGAGCTGGCCAGGACGGTCGTGCAGCGTCACGCAGCCGGTCACCACGGTTGGATCGTGGTGGACGTCGGTGGCTACCGGAAGCTGCGTCGAGAGTCATTGGAGCGCTTCACTCGCGGCGTCGCCGCTCAGGTGCTCGAGAGCGGGACACCCCGGGTGCTCGAGCCCATGCCTGCTGCCGACCGAAAGGCCATTCACGACACGGCCAACGGCATCGAGGGTGTTGTCACGTCGTCGGAGGGTGAAGAGCCACGCCGGCGAGTAGTGATCTCTCCCGACTCTGACGCCGACTGACCTGCACGAGGCGGGTGGGGGCCCAAAACAGGCGCTCGGGCCCCGATGGCGGTAACTGTCGATGACGTGGCCGCGCTGCTGGTGGAGGCGCAGGTCCTGGGCCTGGTCGGACCAGGCCCGGTCGAGACTCACGTCGACCACGCCCGACGCTTTGCCTCTGCGCTCGGCGACTGTCCCGCTGGGCTGTTGGTCGATCTTGGGAGCGGGGCGGGGCTACCCGGCCTGGTTCTGGCGGTGGAATGGCCCACCAGTCGTTGGGTGCTGGTTGACGGCCGGGCCCGCAGCGCCGACTTCCTGAGTGGAGCGGTCGGCCGGCTGGGTCTGGATCATCGAGTCACCGTGATCGGGAAGCGGGCAGAGATTGTTGCCCACGACGCCGCGTATAGGGCGAAGGTGCAGGTGGTGGTGGCCCGAAGCGTGGCTCAACCGGCTGTTGTCGCCGAATGCGCGGCGGGGTTTCTGGTCGAGGGCGGCACGTTGGTGGTCAGTGAGCCGCCCGACGCCGAACTGACGCGCTGGGACCCCGCAGGGTTGGCTCGGCTGGGAATGAGCCCGGCACGGTTCGTTGCTCCGACCGATCGGTTCCACTTCAGCCTGGTGGAACAACGGCGACTGTGCCCACAGCCCTACCCCCGCCGCACCGGCGTCCCTACTCAGCGCCCGCTGTTCTGAGATGTTTCACGTGAAACTCGCAACAAAGCCTTGATCCTTCACCACACCGTGACAAGATGGCCCCGTGAGTAGCTGGCAGCCGGGCTGGGGGAACCCGGCGGTCTTCGATCCCGACCCTTTCGCGGTCGATGGCACCGACAGCGAGGGGGGCGACAGCGGGCACCTGGCGCCACCCGCACCGCCGGTGGTAGGGGCCGAGGGGGACTCCGATGAGCCTGCCGCGACCCTCGATGGAGGGGCGCTGCATGGAAGTTCCGAGGATGCACGGGACCCGGCTATAGGCGATGATCATGAGGGAGCGGCGGAGAGCTCGCTCGACTCCTCGTTCCGCAGTTCGTCTTTGGGCGCGGCCGAGATGGAATCGCTCGACGGCACTCCCCCACTCGTGGTCGCCCCAGATCTGGATTTCGATGCCTCCTCGTCGGATGGGGAACCCGACGTAACTTCCGGTACAACGCCGGATCCTGGACCGGAGGCGGCCGATGCCGACCGCGAACCCGACGGCGCACCGGAAGGGTTCCTCCCGCCCGCTCCAACCGTCGCCACCCCAACCGTTGCCACCGTGGAGCCGGTCGTCGAAGCCCCCGTGTCCCCCCCGCCTGAGCACACCGCATCGCCGGAGACGGACCGCCTTGTCGAAGCAGCTGCAGTCGCCGACCAGATCGCGGTGAAACCGGAGGCGGTCGTGGAAACACCACCGCTCCCCCTGCGTGAGCACACCGAGGAACCGGCGATCACCGACGCAGTTTTCGATCCGGGAGGGGTCGTCGACCAACCAGCGGCGCCGAGCGCTCGACCCCAACCCCGGGCCCTGCCTCGGACCTTGGCCATCGCCAACCAGAAGGGTGGCGTCGGCAAGACCACCACGGCCGTCAATCTCGGCGCCGGGCTGGCCGCCCTAGGGTACCGAGTGCTGGTCATCGACCTCGATCCTCAGGGCAACGCCACCACCGGCCTCGGCGTCGACGCCCGAAATCTCAGCGCTTCGGTCTACGACGCCCTGCTTGCGGATCGTCCCCTCGAGGACGCGGTGGAGCCGACGGCGGTGCGCAACCTGTTCGTGGTGCCGGCCACGCTCGATCTGGCCGGGGCGGAAATCGAGCTGGTTCCCGCGTTCAGCCGGGAGCTGAAGCTGCGGCGAGCCGTCGACGGGCTCGACGGACAGTTCGACTTCATCCTCATCGACTGCCCCCCGTCCCTCGGCCTCCTCACCGTGAACGGCTTGGCCGCGGCCGACGAGGTGCTAGTGCCCGTTCAGTGCGAGTACTACGCCCTGGAAGGGCTGGGCCAGCTCCTCCGCAACATCCAGCTGGTCCAGAGCAATCTCAATCCACGATTGGAACTGAGCACTATCGTCCTCACCATGTACGACGCCCGTACCAAGCTGTCCGATCAGGTCGCTTCCGAGGTCCGGACGCACTTCGGATCCCGGGTCTGCCGCAATATCGTGCCTCGCAGCGTCCGGTTGTCGGAGGCACCGTCGTTCGGGCAACCGATCATTGTCTTCGATCCGACCTCTCGGGGCTCCATCGCCTACCGGGAGCTGGCCAAGGAGGTGAGTGGTGGCGCGCCGCGGCGGGCTGGGTAGGGGCCTGGGGGCCCTGATCCCGCCCGGGAGCACCGAGGCTCCGGGGACACCGAGCCAAGGGATCCCTGCCCTCCAGGAATTGCCAGTTTCTTCCATCTCGGCCAACCGCCGGCAGCCGCGCACGGCCTTCGACGAGGAATCGCTTGTCGCCCTGACGGCGTCCATCCGGGAGCTGGGGGTCCTGCAACCCGTGCTGGTGCGGGCCATTGGTCCAGGCGACTTCGAGTTGGTTGCGGGGGAGCGGCGGTGGCGGGCGGCCAAGCGCGCCGGCCTGCAGGTGATCCCGGCCCTGGTGCGCACGACCGATGATGCCGCGTCGCTCGAGCAGGCCCTGGTCGAGAATCTCCAGCGCGAAGACCTCAACCCTATGGACGAGGGCGCGGCCTACCAGCAGCTGATCGAGGACTTCCACTTGACCCACGATGAGGTGGCGGCGCGGATGGGCAAGAGCCGCACGACGATCACCAATACGCTGCGGCTGTTCCAGCTCCCTCCCTCTGTGCAACGCCTGGTGGCTGACGCCAAGCTCAGCGCCGGCCATGCCCGGTCACTGCTGAGCTCGCCCGACCGGGCGTTCCAGGAGGTGCTGGCCCGCCGAGTGGTGTCCGAGGGTCTTTCCGTCCGGGCCGTGGAGGCGGCCGCCCGGGCCCACAGCCAACGCAGTGGGGGAGGCACCGACAGCGGCCACGCCACCACTACGAGCGGAAATCATCTCCGGCCCCCCGGATTGCTGGAGCTCGAGGAGCTCCTGTCCGCCCATCTGGAGACACGGGTCAAGGTGCAACTGGGCGGGGGTCGGGGCAAGGTGACCATCGAGTTCGCCGATCTCGAGGATCTGGAGCGGATCTACCGGGCGATGACAGCGTCGGGCGCGTCCAGCGACCCAGTACCCGCTGGGGGTATCCCAGAGCACGGCTGACGACGACCGGAAATCAGCGGAAGTCACCGCTTGTCCACAGGTAAGGAACACCTGTGGACAAGCGGGGGGGTATCGCTCTAGATGAACTCCTCCAGCTCCTGAAGGAGCTGGCCCTTCCCCTTGGCGCCGACCAGGCGCTTCTTGGCCACGCCGTCTTTGAAGATGATCAGCGTGGGGATGCTCATGACCTCGAAGCGCCGGGCGATGTTCGGGGCATCGTCGACGTTGACCTTGGCGATCCGCAGACGACCCTCGTGCTCGCTGGCGATGGCCTCGAGGATCGGAGCCACCATGCGACACGGCCCACACCACTCGGCCCAGAAGTCGACCACGAGCGGCAGATCAGACGAGCCGACCTCCTCGTCGAAGGTCTCCTCGGTGAGAATGTCCATGGGTTTGGTCCTCCTCGGGTGGGACACCGATGTGCCCTACGTGTGTGGTGAAACGCTGTTTGGGCGATGGTCATTCCGCCAGGTACGGATGTGAAGGTACGCGGTCGTGCTTCTCCAGACCTCCGCCTACCCGTCTCCTCGGGCTTCCAGCCAACGCTCGGCATCGATGGCAGCCATGCAGCCGGACCCCGCGGCGGTGATGGCCTGACGGTAGACGTGGTCCTGCACGTCGCCGCAGGCGAACACCCCTTCGACGTCGGTCTTGGCTCCGTCGTAGGTTCGCAGGTAGCCGGCTTCGTCCATGTGGAGGTGACCGACGAGCACCGAGGTGTTGGGCACGTGGCCGATGGCCACGAACACGCCGCCGGCAGCGACGGTCGACTCTGCGCCGGTCTTGACGTTGCGCACACGGATCCCGCTGAGCTGGCCGTCGCCTTCGAGGTCAACGGGTACCGAGTCCCAGAGGAACTCGATCTTGTCGTTCTTCTGGGCCCGCTCCTGCATGATCTTCGACGCCCGCAGGGAGTCCCGGCGATGGATGACCGTGACCTTGTCGGCGAAGCGGGTGAGGAAGAGCGCCTCTTCCATGGCCGAGTCCCCGCCGCCCACGACGGCGATGGGCTGACCCTGGAAGAAGAAGCCGTCGCACGTGGCGCAGGTCGACAACCCTCGTCCCATGAACCGCCGTTCGGCCTCCAGGCCCAACATCTTGGAACGGGCCCCCGTGGACACGATCACGGTATGGGCTCGGTACTCCTCGTCGCCGACCCACACACCGAAGGGCCGGGACGAGAAATCGACCCGGGTGGCCTTGACGGTGAGGAACTCCGCCCCGAAACGCGCCGCCTGGGCCCGGAAGGCGGCCATGAGCTCGGGGCCCTGCACGCCGTCGACGAAGCCGGGATAGTTCTCCACCTCGGTGGTCAGCATGAGTTGCCCACCGGGCTGGTCGCTGGTGGACGAGGGCTCACCTTCGAGCACCAAGGGCCGCAGGTTGGCGCGCGCCGTGTAGATGGCGGCCGTGAGCCCGGCCGGGCCGGACCCGATGATCAACACGTCGCGGACGTCAGTCACTACCCCTCCGATGGTTTCGGTCGCTCGATCAGGCGTGTGCCGGTCGAGCCGTCTTCTTGGACCAGAGGAACGCCCCGGCAACGGTGAATATTGCTCCGAGCAGGACGTACACGCTCCAGACCGGGCCCGGGAGGAGCTCGTCGAGGCCCCTCACCAGGCCGATGACCCCGAGGACGGCGGCCGTGGTGCCCATGATCACGGCGAGAAGGCCGAAGACGACCACCCGGGCGATGCGAACCAGGCGGTCGGTGGTGTTCGTCCGTACTTTGTCGACGATCTCGTCGACCCTGTCGAGGGCTTGGACGGCCCACTCCGGAGCAGGGGAGTTCTTGGCCGGGCCTGGGGACCGGGGAACGGTGGTCGTCCTTGCCGCGGCGCCCGGTACCGCGGTGACAGGTGGGGTCGCCACCCGGCCCGATGCGTTGTCGCCCGGGCGGGACCCGCCGGCATGGGCCTCGTACGCCATGGCAGGCAGCCTACCCTTGGGCATGGTTCGACGAATCCTCGGTGCTGCGGTCGGAGCCTCGACCGCTGCGCTGGGTGCGGTGGTCCTGGGCGAGTACCCGTTCTCCGGCCTTGTCGTCCTCGGCGCTGGGATCCTCTTCGGCTGGTTCGTGGCCGAGGTGCTGGTGGCTGTCGCCCGATGGCACGGTGCAGGAGCGGCGGCCGTCGGTGCGGTGCTCGCCGGCGGCGGTCTGATCTGGGCCGCGTGGATCTCCGAGGGCCACGACCTCGGCTATCTCTCTGTCGAAGGTTGGCTGGCGGTGGCCCTGGGGATGGCCGCAGCCGGGTTCCGGGGATCGCGCCCTGGAGCAACAGCCGACAGTCCGACCGCGCCCCCACCGTGACCGAGGCCCCCCTGGGTCGACCGGAAGCCGAGGACCACGGGCGGCGTACCGGCGCTGCGTGCGAGTACGGAGCCGGGACCCGGCCTCATGGCGAGACGTGGACGTCGCTGAGGGTCACCGCGCCGGAATCTCCCAGGTTGGTGATCCACACCAGCACGACCGAACCGCTCTTGGCGTTGAGGTCGAACGTGGCCTTGCCGTCGATGCCCGTCCTGGTGGCGACGGCTCCTCCCCAGGCGCCGGGTGGGGCGTTGGCACTCAGGGCGTCGGCTACGTAGACCTCGGCGCTCCAACCGCGGCTGACAGAGTCCACCTCGAGGGCCTTCAGCCTGTGGGGACCGTTCAGGGTGAGGATCACCCCGACCCCGGTCTTGAGGCCGCCGAACTGGGCGTTGCCGTACTGCTCGGTCGCCCACGTCGTGGCCGGATTTCCGTCGGTGAGGTTGGCCACGTCGGCGTTGTGCTCGGCATTGTCCCCGGGGGGAGGATCGAACGCAGCCGCCGACACCACCGTCACAGGCACGGTCCCACCGCCGGACTTCGACGTCGAACCGAGGAGGCTCTGGCCGGTGTCGCTTCGGGCGAACAGGACACCGACGACGCCGAGGGTGACGACGAGCACGACGATCGCCAGCACCGGCACCAACCTCGAACGCGTGGTGCCATCCGAGGCGGGGAGTCCCCCCGGCGGGGTGGGGCGTCGTCCGGTGCGGACGTGAGGGCCGGCCGGTGCAGGGCCGACCTGCGTCGACGAGCCGACCGCCACCTGCGTCTGCGATCCAGGGCTCACCCAGGCACCCACTGGGGTGGGGGGGCCGGCACCCGGGCCGACCACGGTCGGGTTGATGTCCCCGCCGTTGGCGTGGTCGTTGTCCGGGGGGCGGTCGACGGAGACCAGCGCGGCGTGCAGCTCGGCGGCGCTCTTGTAGCGCTCGACCGCCAGCTTGGCCATGGCCCGCAGCACCACCGCCTCGAGCGGCGCGGGGATGTCGGGTCGCATCTGTCGGGGCGGCAATGGTGTGGCCGTGGCGTGCTGGACGGCGACGGCGACATCGGTCTCGCCGGTGAAGGGGACCTGTCCGCACAACATCTCGTAGAGCACGACGCCCAGGGCATAGACGTCGGAACGGCCGTCGACGGGCTCGCCATTGACCTGTTCGGGCGAGAGGTACTTGGCCGTCCCGACGATGGCGCCGCTCTGGGTGAGGTCGTTGGCGTCGAAGCTGGAGCCGCTGTCCTCGGCCGCCTCGATCGCCGCCTTGGCGATACCGAAGTCGGCCACCTTCACCCGGTCGCCGTCGGCCACGAGGATGTTGGCCGGTTTCACGTCACGGTGGATCACCCCGGCCCGGTGGGCGTAGTCGAGGGCGTCGGCCACCTGGATGGCGACATGGACGGCGCGCTCGGGGCTGAGACGGGGGGAGGCGGTCAGGACCTCGCGCAGCGTGACCCCGTCGACGCGTTCCATGACGATCCAGGCCACCCCCTCGTCGACCCCGGTGTCGTAGGTGGCGACGACGTTGGGATGGGCCAGGCGGGCTGCGGCGATGGCCTCGCGCCGGAAGCGGGCGAGGAAGGACTTGTCGCTGGCCAGGTGTGCATGCAGGACCTTGACCGCAACCCGGCGGCCCAGGATGTCATCGTGGGCTTCCCAGACCTCGGCCATTCCCCCGCTGGCAATGCTGCGCTGCAGGCGGTACCGCCCACCCAGGACGCCATCGGCGTCGATGCGGCGGAAGGCCATAGCAAACGGACGCTACCGCGGGTCACGGCGGCGCCTCTCGCGGACGGGCCGAGCGTCCGGGGCTGTCAGGCCAGCTGGTAGGCCAGGCCGATGGCCCGGGGCCCGGCGTGGGTGCCGATCACCGCGCCCAGGTTGGCAACCATGAGTCGATCGTCGCCCACGTGGGGAGCGAGGAGGGAACGCAGGACGTCGACGTCGGGCGCCTGGCCGGAGATGATGGCCACCTCGCCTGGGGGGGCATCGGCGGCCACCCGACCGGCCAACCAGGCCAGAGCCCGGGCTCGGGTGCGGTGGCGAGGGCCCGGTTCGACCGCGCCGTCGCGGACCTCGATAGCCGGCTTCACCGACAGGATCGATCCCAGCAGCGCCTGGGCGGACCCGATGCGGCCGCCCTTCTTGAGGTTCTCGAGCGTGTCGAGGGTGCCGTAGACGCGGGTGCGCGCCGCCATGTCGGTCGCCAGCGCGGCGATCTGGTCCACGTCGTCGGTGTCGGCCCCGGCGCGCGCCGCGGCCAGCACGATCATCCCGAGCCCCATCGTGACCGAGCGGGAGTCGACCACCCGGACCGGCACCACCCCGTCGAGCGCCCCGGCGGCCGTCCGGGCCGCCTCGATGGTGGCCGACAGCTTCGACGACAGCGACACGCACACCACGCCCGCTGCCCCACGCTCGGCCGCGGACCGGAACGCGACTTCGAAGGCCCCGGGGGAAGGGGCCGACGTCTCGGGAAGCACCGGCGACGAGCGGCAACGCGCCCAGAACTCGGCGGGGGTCAGATCGCGCCCGTCGAGCAGCTCCTCGTCACCGAAGCGGATGGAGAGAGGCACGACCTTCACACCATGGGTAGCGACGAGGTCGGCGGGCAGATCGGAGCTGCTGTCGGTGACGATGGCGATGGTCATGGGTGGCCAGATCGTCTCACGCCGGCACCAGGCGTCGGGCCCGACGCCCCCGCAGGGCGTGACGTCCCCACCACACGGCAAGGAAGGCAGCCGCCCCGAGCGACACCACGAGGCCCACGCCTGACGCGGCCGCGGACCGTACCGTGAGCCGAGACTGACCGATGATCAGGTTGCCGTCGGGTGACTCCAACGTGATGCGCAGGGGGAAGGCACCGGACGTGCGCGAGACCACCGAGAAGCGCTCGGTGGTGTTCAGCCTCGTCAGGTCGAGGAGCTGGGTGCTCCCCCGGGGAAAGTCGAGCTTGTCGCTCTGGACCTTGACCACCACCTTGGCCGGCATCCCCGTGCGGTTCTGGAACGTCACGGGGATCTCCGCAGACCGGGCGGTGAGGGTGATGGACCGGCCCCCGGGCATTCGGATGCCCTGGCGCTGGCTATCGATACCGGCCAGCACGGCGTCGAGGTAGGACTGGCGCTGCCGGTTGGTACGCAGCTCGGTCGATTCGCTCAACAGGAGGCGCTCGTCCAGGTTGCCGTGGTCGGCCGCACCCGGGCCCAACACCGAGCCCAGGGCGTCGAGGCGGACCCGGCCGTTCCGCAAGCCGGTCGCCATGTCGGCCAAGCCCCCCGGGGCGGGGGAGGCCACCAGGCGCTGCACGGGCCGTCCGCTCTCGCTCTTCGCCTGGGCCACGCCGTCGAAGAGCCCATCGAGGGAGATGGGCTCCACCATGGGGTTCTGGGTCAATCCGGCGACCACGGTGTCGAGGAACTGGCGGTCGACTCGCCAGGTGGGGGGGGCCATGGCCACCACGCCGCGGCTCTCGGTGCCGGGCCGGTCGAGATAGACGACGGCGAGGTCGGCCAGCAGATGATTGGCGGCCAGCGCAGGTGGGACGCTGTTGTCGAAGTAGGCCGACAGACCGGTGTCGGCCGCGACCGCCGGCACCTGGCGAGCACCGCCGGAGAGCAAGAACGGCTGGGTGATGGTGAGCTTCTGGGCGGTCAGCGGCTTGAGGTCGGTGTCGCGCGCCACGACCCGCTCATAGCCGCGCTGGCCGAGAAGGGCGAGGGATGCATCGTCGAGCTCCCCCTGGGTCAACCAGGTGCGAGTGTCGGGACGGACATGCAGGGCGTCGGCGATGGTGTCCGATCCCCGGGTCACCTGGGTCGTGGCATCACTGCCCAGTCCGTTGGCCAGCAGGGCGGGCAGGCTGGTGGGCACATAGGTCCCGGCCAGCACGGTCGCGGTCGTGGCTCGTTGCTGGAGGGCCTTCAGCGTGGCGACGGCGCGGTCGTCGGAGCTGGCGGCGAGGGTCGCCAGCGTCTCCGGGGTCGGAGCCAGGGCCAAAGGCATGCCCTGCGTGGCCTCGAGGCCGGAGCTCAACCCAGCCAGGTCGATGTCCCGGAGCTGGCGGGCACCCGAAGGGGGGAGCCCGGCGCCGGCGTGCACCGGCAGCACCAAGGCCATACCCAACTTGGTTCCCGAGGGTTGGACGGGCATGTAGACCAGATGGGTGGTGAAGCGCTGCAGCACCCGACCCCCGGCTGGATCGCGCAGCTCGACTCGAACCGGGAAGACCCCGTCGATCTTGCCGAGCGACAGGCGGTCGGCGAGATGCAGGTTGACCGTCACCTCTCCAGGGCCGGTATTCCGTTCGGGCACGGAGCCGGTATTCCGTTCGGGCACGGAGCCGGTATTCCGTTCGGGCACGGAGCCGGTATTCCGTTCGGGCACGGAGCCGGGGCCGAGAACCAGGGACGAGAGGGGGAAGATCTGGGGCGGGATGACCGGGGCGGGGCCGATCTTGTCGCTCAGGGTGCGGGCGAACTCCGAGCGGGTGGCCACGGCCGGGTAGATGGACACGGCGACCTCCGGATCGGCGGCGCCCGTGGGGCGCTCGATCCGCAACCGCAGGCTGAAGTCACCCGATACTCCCACCCACGGCGTCTGGTAGGCGAGGGTCATCGACCCCTCCGCCGGCGGCGGCGGAGGTTTGGTCGCAGCCGTGGCCGTGGCAAGCGTCGAGATGCCGAGGACCGGGGTCAGAGCGAGCAGGATCATTGCCGCCCGGAGGCGGTGGTTCATCCGAGCTCTCGACGCAGGACGACCAGGTCCGAAGCCTGGCCGCGGAAGCCCAGACCCTGGTACAGCGAGAAGGCGGCGGTGTTGGCCACCTGGGTGTTCACTGCCGCGCGCCGGACCCCCTTGTGCCGCAGCCAGTACAGCCCGTCGAGGGCCAGGGCCCGTCCCAGCCCGCACCGTTGATGGGCCGGGTCGACGGCCAGGCGTTGCAGGTACCCGTCGGTGCCGGCCCGGCCGGTGATGGCGTAGCCGACGACCTGACCGGCGACGAGCGTCACCCGGAAACGGGCCGCGGGCGTGGCCGCCAGCGCCTGTGCCAGGCCCCATTCGTCGAGGCGCCAGAACGCCGAGAACGTGGCTGCGTCCACCTGGAGCACCAGTGGGTGATCGGCCCGCCGGGCCCGTCGAAGGGCCGCCGCCGGTGGTCGGCTCAGACGCGCGAGGTCGTGGAGCAGCAGGTGCAACCGTTCCTGATCCCGAAAGCCGGCGACATAGAAGGGCTGCCGCTCGGACGCGGAGAGGGCGGCGGTGATCACGCTGGTGTAGCCCCGGGCCGACAGCTCCCCCAGGCAGCTCTGGATGAAGGCGGCCGAGGGCGGAGGCGCATCGGAGATGGGCGCGAGGTAGGCGACCCGCCCGTCCCCCCGCCACGGTCCGGTTCGGACTCGTTCCCGTCCCGACGACAAGACGTCGGTCCTCGTTTTCGCTCGGGCCGTCACCTCTGACCAGGATACCGAGCGCGAGCCCCGGCGGAGGGGCACGGAGACTGGACGGTAGGAGGGCGCCACGGGGAGGGGTCCATCCTCCCCCCGGACGTTCAGTCCCCCTCGGCCTCGAGCTCGGTGGCCTCGGTCCAGAGCCGCTCGTAGGCGAGAGCCACGACATGGGCGGCCCGCTCGGCCCGGTCCGATGCCCGGCCGCCGTTGACGAACGACCGCCATCGCGCGGCACCCCGGGACGCCGTTCCCTTCACCAGCTCGACCCGTGCATCGGACGGGAGGCCCAGGCGCGCCGACAGGCCACGTTCACCGAGGACCCGTCGGAGATCGTCACCCAGGGTCTCCGGTAGGTCGAGGAGCCCGGCGCTCTCCTCAGCCAGGACCTCGAGCTCGTCGAGCTCGTGGGCCCCGATCCGCAACCGTTCGAGGTCGTCGGCCAGGCTGTCGGTCTCCGCGGGCGGCCCGGTGGCCAAGTCGTTCCCCAGGTCCCGGAAGCCACCCATGGCCTTGAGCACCTCCCTCCGGTCCAAGAACAAGCTGTCCAGGGCACGCGCCACGTGCTCCAGGTCAGCCGTCGTCGGGCCCGGTGCGGCCAGGACACGCGCCAGCGTCTGGCGTAGCCGTGGATCGCTGCGGTAGGCATCCTCGGCTCCGGGCTCCGCGAACGCCAGCCCGACACAGTTGACCAGTCCGATCCGGTCGCGGACCAGTCGGCGCAGCGAGCGAAGGAGGGCCCGCCCCCGCTCGACGTCGTCGGGGAGGACGACGACGAAGGCATGAGCGCTCGTCAGCTGGCGGCGTTGCTCGTCGGTGGCGCCAGCGGGCGAGTCGGGGACCGTGGTGTCCACGATCACCGACTCGACGGGGTCAGGAGACTGCCCGCCCGCCCCAGTCCCCTCAAAAAGCGGCCCGCCCCCCAGGGCCACGGCCACCCCTGACGCCGTCGTCGACGATTCGCTCACGACGACGACGCGCAGTGGGCCGGTGAGGCGCGCACGAGTCGACTGGAGGCTGGCGGTGAGCGCGGCCGACCGGGATGGCGTGGCCAGCGCGACATCGCACAGGTCGACGAGGCTTCGGAGGAGGGGAGTCGCCCCTTTGGCGACCGGCGCGGGGGGAGCGACCCGAACGACCGTGGTCCCTTGGCGGCGGTGGTCGTCACGCAGTTCGAGGAGCCAGTGCTGCAGGACCTCTCCCCATTCCCACGCCGTCGAGAAGCGGTCTTCAGGATCGGCCGACAGTGCCCGTTCCACCGCCACCTCGAGGCCCTGGGGCACGTCGGGGCGTGCGGCGCGCAGCGATGGTGGCTCGCTGTCGTCGGCGCGCGGCGCGTAGAACGCGCCGTTCCACGTGGGGGTGAACGGCGTGTGACCGGTGAGCAACTCGTAGAGCACCACCGCGGCGCAGTAGACGTCCGCCCGACGGTCGACCGGCGCCGTCCTCGACAGGTCGGCCATCTCCGGAGCCATGTACATCGGTGTCCCGACGAGCAGTCCTCGTGTTTGGGTCAGGTCGAGGCGGTGGGCGATCCCGAAGTCGCCGAGGACCATGCGCTCGGCGCGGGGTGACAGGCCCCTCCGCAGCTCGTCCTTCTGCTGGTGGACGGGAATGCTGGTGTACAAGACGTTGCTCGGCTTGATGTCGCGGTGTACCACGTTGAAGTCGTGGACGACGGTCAGGCACTCGGCCAGCTCGGCCGAGACAGCCACGGCCTCGATCACCGAGTACGCCTGGCCGGCCGTTGTCCGGGCCACCATCCGGTCCTCGAGCGTGCCTAGCGCAGCGTGCTCCATGACGAAGAACGGTTGGCCGGCTTCGAGCGTGTCCACGTCGTACACCCGTACGATCCTGTCGCTGGCCAGCTTGCGCAGGATCCTGGCTTCCTCGAGGAACTGGGTGGCGAGGGCTTTTTCCCGACTGAGGTGCTCGAACAGCACCTTGATGGCGACCTCGTCATCGAGGCCCTCGTCGAAGCCACGCCAGACCTCGGCGAACCCTCCCGCTCCGAGCTTGGCGTCGACCCGATAGCGGCCGATCCGGGTGAGCTCGGTCACGCTCTGACCGGTGTTCGATTCGCCTGAGCTATCGTAGGTGTTGACACGTCGGCTCGTTCCTGGCTGGGGCCGCCCTGGCGATCTGCGGCGTCTCGAGGAAGGTGTCTGCGGGTGGAGCAGTGTGTACTCGCGATCGATTTTGGCACCACCTACACGACGGCGGCCATCCGCCGCGATGCCGGATATCCGGAACTGCTCGAGATAGACGGCGACCGCCGGGTGCCCTCGGTGGTCCTGGCCGACGAGGGCTCCGGAGCCATGCTCGTGGGACGGCGGGCCGTCGAGCTGGCGGCGGCACAGCCCCGCCAGGCGGTCCGGGAGGCCAAGCGCCGGATCGGTGAGCCCGCTCCCATCCTCTTGGGTGGGCGGCCGTACTCGGTGGCGTCGGTCGTGGGCGCGGTCCTGCGCTACGTCTCCGAGCAGGCGTTCGCCTACAGCGGATGTCCGGTGACCCAGGTCGTGCTCACCCACCCCGCCACCTGGCGGCGCACCCGCACCGACGCCTTGCGCCAGGCCGCCGGCGAGGGCGGCCTCGATGCGCCCGTGTTCATTCTCGAACCGGTTGCTGCGGCGTTGGCCTACAAGGACGCAGAGGGCTCCGGCGACGGGCTCATCGCCGTCTACGACCTGGGCGGCGGCACGTTCGACACCGCAGTGCTGGCCGGTTCCAAGGACGGGTACGTCCTGGTCGGCGAAGCCGGTGGCGACGGTCGCATCGGGGGCGAGCTGTTCGACGAGATGCTGGCCCACCAGCTGGGCTCGAACCTGGACGCAGGGGTGTGGGAGGCGCTGCAGAGCTCCGAGGAGCTCGACTGGCGCTGGGCCTGGGCCACCTACCGCTCCGAGGTGCGCCGGGCCAAGGAGGCGTTGTCGCTCAACGAGCATGCCGAGCTCGTGGTCAGCCACCCGGGTGGCCTGTCCCGCCTGAGCTTGACCCGGGCCGAGTTCGAGGCCACCGTCGAGTCGACGCTGAGCGATACCGTCGACATCCTCGACGGCACCATCGCCGACGCCGGTCTTGTCGCCGACGACCTCCGGGGCATCTACCTGGTCGGCGGCGGCAGTCGCATACCGCTGGTGGAACGATTGCTCGAGGAGGCCTTCCCCGGGGTCCCCCTCCTGCGCCAAGGTGACCCGAAGATGGCGGTGGCCCTCGGCGCGACCTACGTCGACGGCACGGTCGCCGAGACCCCCCGCCGCCGGACCCGAGACTCGGGGGTGGCCACGGTCGGCTCGGCGGCAGGAGTACCGGGCCCGAGCAGCCAACCGAGCAGCCGCCCGACCGGAGTGCCGAGCCCGGTGAAGGCCACCGAGCCGTCCCCGGCCGAGGCCACCGAGCCGTCCCCGGCCGACACTCGGCCGGACGCGGTGGCACCCCCGCCCCCGCCCGGGCCCAAATCGACTCCTGAGGCGGTGGGCGCGCCGACATGGTCGACCGCACCGTCACCCACCATCCCCATGGCACCGGCCCCGCCCGAGCTTCCTGCGGGTCCCGGTTCGGATCGGCGGCGGTCGCCACTGGTCTGGGTGGCTGCGGCCGCAGTCGTCGTTGTCCTCGGAGCGGTGGCCCTGGCCGCACTCCTCACGGGCGGAGGACCCGCCAAGCCGCCGGTGAGCACGACCACGGTGCCGGCCACGGCGACCCCGGCGCCGTCTTCCCGTACGACCGATCCCAAGACCGTGGTCGCCGCCCTGGAGGACCTCCTCATCGCCAACAACGGCGCCCGCACGATCGTGGCCCAGTCGGTGGGTGATGCGCAGTCGTGCTCGCTGGGGGCCATCCAGGCCAAGAACAGGGTCCTGACCGCCATCGGCACCCGAAGCGACCTCCTGGCCCGGCTCATTGCCCTCGACACCCGCCCGCTTCCCGAAGGCGGGCAGCTGCAGTCGCTGTTGAAGCAGGCCTGGTCGGCCTCGATCGACGCCGACAAGCAGTACGTCGACTGGCTGTCCTTCGTCGCCGCCAACTCCTGTGACGGCGTGGCCCCCCAGAACAGCAATTTCGCCGCCGCCGGTACCATCTCCAAGCAGGCGACCTCGTCGAAGCAGCAGTTCGCCGATCTGTGGAACAGCGTGGCGTCTCGCTTCACCGTGCCGCCGGTGAGCGAGGGTGATCTGTGACCATCGTCGTGCCTGGTCTCGTCGGCGACAGGCGGCCCGGTGACACGGAAACTGGCTCGCCCTGAAAAGGTTCCTGCGCACCAATTTTCGCCCTGGCCGCCTGGCGCCGGCCCTGGTTGTTGCGATGGTGGCTCTGGCGACGGGGTCATGCCGGGTCGGGCGGGGCGCGGCGTCGAAGGCCGGAGCAGCTCCTGCCGTTGTTGCCCCGGCTTCGGGTCCCAGTTCGTCCGCACCGGCCACGCAGGGTTCCCCGGTGGCCGGCAAAACGGTCGTGATCGACCCCGGCCATGACGGGGGCAATGGCGCCCACCCCCGTGAGATCAACCGCAAGGTCGACGCCGGCGGTTTCCAGAAGGAGTGCGATACGACCGGCACCGAGACCGACGGCGGCTACACCGAGTCACGCTTCGACCTCCAGGTGGCCCAGCAGGTGGCGGACAAGCTTCGCCAGGCCGGCGCCACGGTGGTGCTCGTCCGCTCCACCGATGCCGATTGGGGACCCTGTGTCGACCAGCGGGCGGCCATCGCCAATCAGGCACACGCCGATGTGGCGGTGTCGGTTCACGCCGACGGCGGGCCGGTGGGAGGCCGGGGCTTCCACGTCATCTATCCCCCCGACGCCGGCCGCACGGCGGCGATCGGGCCCGACTCGAAACGCCTGGCCGTCGACCTTCGGGACTCCTACGAGGCGGCGACCGGGTTGCCCCGGTCGTCCTATCTGGGCACCGACGGTCTCGATGTGCGTACCGACCTCGGGGGGCTCAATCTCTCGACGGTGCCCAAGGCCTTCATCGAGTGCGGCAACATGCGCAACCCCGTCGAGGCTCGTCTGCTCGTCACCGATGCGTTTCAGGCCCGGGTGGCGACAGGCATCGTCGAGGGTCTGAGCCGGTACCTGGCCGGCTCCTGAGGGGACGTCCGCCAGGGCGTTTGCCGTTCAGCGACGGTGGGCACCCTCGGTCAACCATCGCCGTTCTCTCAGGAGGTTCACATGATCGGATTCATTCTCGGTCTCATCGTGGTCGGGCTCATCGCCGGGGCACTGGCCCGGCTGCTGGTACCCGGACGCGACCCGATGGGCATCGTCGGCACCATCGTGTTGGGCATCGTCGGTTCGTTCGTCGGAGGTTTCCTGGCTGACGTGCTGTTCCGCAGCGACGCCAGAGACCGGGGCCTCAGCCCGGCGGGCATCTTCGGTTCCGTCGTCGGCGCCATCATCGTGCTGCTCATCTACAACGCCGTGACGCACCGCCGCTCGAGGGTGTGAGGCACACCCGTTCCTGTCAGGCCCCTCCTTTCAGGTGATGAGCTCCATGAGGCCGGCGACGGCGGCCACGGCTACCAGAACGGGCACGGCCAAGAGAGCGAGACCCGTCAGCACCCAGAAGGTGGGGGTGAGCACCTGGCCGAGTCGGGCCCACGACCCGGTGACGTCGCCGTAGTCACGGACAGCGGTGCGGATGGTTCGCACCGTTGCCAGTCGCCCGGTGCTCTCCTCGACGACCGGCACAGCGGCGCCCGCCGGGCGCCGCCGTGTGGCGGCGAGCTGGGCACCCCGTCGGGCGACCACGCCACTCACCTTTGCCGGAAGCCCCAGCAGCGCCAGCATGGCCGCCCGGACGTTGAGCAACCAGCCGGCCGGGGCCAGGCACAAACCCAGCACCAACACGGCGACGACGGTGCTGTGGCCGGGCCGGCCCACGGCATGGCCCACCGTCGACCACCACAGGACGAGCCCGGCGGAGCCCCCGGCGATCGCCGCGACCGTGGCCAGGCGGGCCAATCCCCGGGTCGCGGCCTCGACGCGCGCCATCACGGTGTTCAAGGTGGCCAGGCGAGAGTCGCTCCTCAGGCGTTGCTCGGGCCCGAGCGGCCCCTGGAGCGGGGGACAGGGCCTCGCCCCCGACGACCCTGGCGGCCAGGTCGGCTGTAGGTGCGGGTGCGGGTCTTGGCGCATCACGACAGATCTGTTCCCAATGGGAGCCGAGGGCAAGCCCTCGCCAGTCGGGGATCGGCGGTGCTCGCCGGGCCGAGCGCGGGGCCCATCCCAGTTCCTCGTGATCCTGTGCCAGCCTGAACGTCGTGCGCGTCCTGTGCGAGAGCCATCCCGCCTTTGCGACCCACGACGCCGGCCCCGGTCATCCCGAGGGCCCGGACCGGCTGGCGGCCACTCTCGCCGGCATCGACTCGCTCGGCCTCGGCGACGACGTGGTCCGTGTCGAGCCCCGCCCGGCCAGCGTCGAGGAGGTGGCGGGTGTCCACGAGCCCGGCTTCGTCGACGCCCTCGAGCGGTATTGCGCCCGGGGCGGCGGCCAAGTCGACGCCGACACACGGGCCGGGCCGGAGTCGTGGAACGCGGCCCTGTTGGCGGTAGGGGCGGGCCTCGATGCCGTCGAGCGACTTCGCGACGGCCAGGCCGACGCCGCGTTCTGCGTGGTGCGCCCGCCCGGCCACCACGCCACCCCCAGCCGGGCCATGGGGTTCTGCCTGCTCAACAACCTCGCCGTGTGTGCCGCGTCGCTGGTCGCGGCGGGGGAGCGGGTGGTGGTCGTCGACTGGGACGCCCACCACGGCAACGGTACCCAGGACGCCTTCTGGAGCGATCCCCGGGTGCTCTACGTGTCGATGCACCAGTGGCCCCTGTATCCCGGGACCGGCCGCCTCACCGAGACCGGGTCCGGCGCCGGGGCGGGGCTGACGGTGAACCTTCCCCTGCCGCCCGGCGCCACCGGTGACGTGTACGCGACCGCCTTCGAGCGGGTGGTGGCGCCGGTGGCGGCTGCGTTCGACCCCACCTGGGTGCTGGTGTCGGCCGGGTTCGACGCCCACCGGGCCTGCCCCCTCACCAGTCTGGGATTGTCGGCCGGTGACTATGCCGACCTGGGCCGGCGTTCGGCGGAGTTGGCTCCCACCGGCCGCTGTGTGGCGTTCCTGGAAGGCGGCTACGACCTGGTCGCCCTGGAAGCGTCGGTTGCCGCCTTCGTCGGTGCCCTGGCCGGCATCGATCACAGGCCCGAGCCGCCCACCTCCGGCGGTCCGGGCCATCAGGTGGTCGACGATGCCGCCCGCCTCCACGCTGGCTGAGGTCGTCCGCGCTCGAGACTCGGGCCCGCTGAGCTTCGCGCCGGCTGCGGCAGGGCGGTGGGTACCCTCGGTCGCGTGATCCCCGATCGCATGAGCCCGCTGCTCGACGAGGTCCGACCCCTGGCCGACCGGTTCCACGCCGCCGGGCACCGGGTCTACCTGGTCGGCGGAAGCGTCCGCGACGCCATCCTCGGTCGTCCCCTGGCCGGGATCGACCTCGATTTCACGACCGATGCCCGGCCCGATGCCATCCAGGAGGTGGTCGAGGGCTGGGCCGACGCGGTGTGGACCCAGGGCAAGCGCTTCGGCACCATCGGTGCCGCCTACCGGGGAAGGCGCTACGAGATCACGACCCACCGGGCCGAGGCGTACTCGCCCGATTCCCGGAAGCCAGAGGTGGCCTTCGCCGATGCCGTCGAGGCCGACCTGTCCCGGCGCGACTTCACCGTCAACTCCATGGCCCTGGCGCTGCCCGACCTGGTGCTCGTCGATCCCTTCGGAGGCGTCGCCGACCTGGCCGCCCTCCGACTGCGGACCCCACTGGCGCCCGAGGACTCCTTCGGCGACGACCCCCTGCGCATGCTTCGGGCCGCACGGTTCATTGCCGGCTACGGCCTCGTCCCCGTGCCGGAGCTGGTGGCCGCGGTGCGCTCCATGCGAGGACGGATGGAGATCGTGTCGGCCGAGCGCATCCGCGACGAGCTCGACAAGCTCCTGGTCGTCGACCAGCCCGGGACGGGCCTGTGGTTCCTCGTGGAGACGGGGTTGGCCGAGGAGTTCCTTCCCGAGATCCCCGCCCTGGGCCTGGAGCAGGACCCCGTCCAGCGCCACAAGGACGTCTTGGCCCACACTATCGCCGTCGTCGACAAGACCAGCCCGGACAGGATCCTGCGCATGGCCGCCCTGCTCCACGACATCGGCAAGCCGAAGACCCGGTCGTTCGGGCCCGGTGGCGTGTCGTTCCACCACCACGAGGTCGTCGGGGCCCGTATGGCCGATGAGCGACTCCGGGCCCTGCGCTACTCCCATGACGACATCGCCGCGGTGAGGCGGCTGGTCGAACTGCACCTGCGCTTTCACGGCTACGGCGACGAGGCGTGGACCGACGCGGCCGTGCGGCGCTATGCCCGCGATGCCGGGCCCCTCCTGGGTCGTCTCAACGAGTTGACCCGGTGCGACTGCACCACCCGCAACCAGGCCCGGGCGGCGGCGCTGGCGGCCCGGATGGACGACCTCGAGCGACGGATCGCCGACCTGAGGACCCGTGAGGAGCTCGACGCAGTGCGCCCCGACCTCGACGGCAACCAGATCATGGCCCGCCTGGGGGTGGGCCCCGGTCGCGCCGTCGGCCAGGCGCGCGAGTTCCTCGTCGAGCTGCGCTTGGAGGAGGGTCCCCTGGGTGAGGAGGAAGCGGGCCGGCGCCTCGACGCCTGGTGGGCGGCCAACCAAGAGGACGGCTAAGGCGTCCTCGGCGGCTGCGTCGTGTCGGTCGGCTGCGTCGTGTCGGTCGGCTGCGTCGAGTCGGGCGGCTGAGGGGTCTCTGTCGGCGTCTTCTCGATGATCGCCGTGTACGACCCGCTGTTGTCGTCGAACCCGGTGTCGTTGATCCCCAGGAACACCCGGCCTGGGACGGGTGCGACCACCGTGGAGGAGCTCCCGACGATGACCGGGTCGCCGCCCTCACCGATCTTGCCGGTCATGGCGCCATGGTTGGCGTCGGCGATCAGGTTGAACCGGTGGATCTCGGGGGCGTCGGGCACTCCATCGGGCCCTGACACCAGTTCGGCCATGAAGCCGACGTTGGTCATCAGGTGGACCTCACCGGTGGCACTGATGTTCACGGTGTCGCCCACGGCCACGTCGACCCCTGTGTCGGTCCACTGGTCAGTGCCCGAGACGGCGACGGTCGTCACGTTGGGTTTCGGGGTGTCGGCCGCGCCGCCGCCTTTACCCGCACCTTTGTCACGACCGAGGGTGAAGGCGAGGGCCATTGCGGCAACCACCACGACGATCGCCACACCGGCGATGGCTGCGACTCTTCGAGACGAGCCGCTCGGTCCTGGACCCGGCGGGGAGCCGGGATGAGGTGGCGTCTCCACTGCGGCGCCGTGGTCGGACGGCGAGCGCGTCACCACCGTCGCCGGCATCGTCGGTGGCACAGCTGTGGGTGTCCGGGTGGCTGCTGGCTCGGCCTCGGGAGCGCCATCGGTGGCGGCGCCCGGGATGCTGAGGGAGAAACCACCCGACGCGGGGCGCGAGTCCTCGGCTTCGAGCACCAACGGGGTCACCGCGATCCCGGCCTCGGTTTGGGCGACCTGGAGCTGGCGCCCCAGATCGGCGGCGCTCGCCTGTCGCTCGCCCGGGTCCTTGGCCATCGACTGCTCGATCACCCGGCAGACAGCGTCAGGAACGCCGGCGGGGCGCAGGTCGGGGACCGGATCGGATGCCACCCGGGTCACGAGGGGCAGGAAGCTCTCATCGGTGTCCCTGACGAAGGCCGCCGAACCGGAGATCAGGGTGAACAGGGTCGATCCGAGCGAGTACAGGTCCGAGGCGACCGACGGTCGCTGACCGGCCAGCACCTCGGGGGCGGCGTGGGCCAGGCTGGCGGTGATGCTGCCGGTCCGGGTCTCGGTGCGACCCTCGACCCGCGCGATGCCGAAGTCGCCGAGCTTGGTCTCGCCGAAACGGGAGACCAGCACGTTCTCCGGCTTCACGTCCCGGTGCAGCACTCCGGCGGCATGGGATGCGGCCAAGGCTCCGGCCAGGGCCACGCCCACCGCCGTGGCCCGGGCCACGGGCATGGGTGATCCCTGGATCTGGTCGGCCAGCGTGCCGCCACTGAGGTACTCCATGACAATGAAGGGACGATCGTCGGTGGTCAGTCCCATCTCGTGGACGGTGACGATGTTGGGATGCCCCGAAAGGGCCCCGATGGCCAGGCACTCCCGTTCGAACCGGCCCGCGGCCATGGTGTCGAGGGTGATGTCGATGACCTTGATGGCCACGTCCCGGTGGAAGCTGGCCTGCCAGGCCCGGTAGACCACGGCAAAGCCGCCTCGCCCGATCGGGACGGGGTTGGTGTAGCCACGGATCTCCAGGTCGGCCCGCCGCCGGGCGCCACCGTTCCCTGAACCATCGCGGCCGAGGTCGAAGTCGCTCGTCATGTCATCCGGCGGCGCCGCACGGGCATCCGTCACTTTCCGAAAGAGCGTAGAGCTAGGAGCCTACCGACGACCCTCGGCAAGCGGCCACCACCGAGCCCGGGTTGGTCGCTAGGCGGCCTCGGGCCTGGCCCAGCGTCGTCGGGTCGTAGGTCGGGTAGCTCTGGTTGAGCTCGACGGAGTTGGTGCCGATGTCGGCTGCCCAGTTCAGTGCAGCGGACCAGTCACCGACCTTGGCCGGGTTACTGGTCGTCAGCGGCCGAGGTGTACCCGGCGTCGAGGAAGGAGCGCTTGTTCAGGTCCTTCTGCCACTGCCGCCAGTAGGGCTCGGTCCAGAAGGTCGTGCAGCGGGAGATCTCGGTCTGGGCGATCTCGGGCACGGCGTCGTACTGAGCGGCCAGCTTGGGCTGCAGCTCCTGGTAGGCCTGCCCGGACGCTTGTGTCCAGAATCTCCCCACCGTCACCTGCTTCTTGCCGAAGACATGGGGACAGGGTCGCCGCCGAGATGCTTGGCCCACTCGGGAGCGTTGATCCCCGTCGAGATCCGGAGCTCGAGCCTCAGGTTCGAGGGGCCGTCCGGGGCCCGGACCGCGGCCAGGGCCCGATCGATGGGATTTCGGCTATTCCTTGCGGGCCCGCATGATCAGGGTCCGAGGCACCCATCCGGAGGACGGGCCGGCCGAGTCGATGTGCTGGTCGCCTCGGGGTTCGGGCTCCAGGATGGTGTCGACCCGGAAGTTGGCCCGGGTTAGCCCGACGAACAGGTCGGCGACCGTGTGGTGGTAGCCGAACAGCGGCTGGGCCTCCGAACCGAGCTCGACCCGGGCGAGGTCGAAGTAGGAACGGCGCACCACGAGAGGTTCGTCGTCGTCGACGAACATGTCGCGGGCCGGGTGCGGGACCGAGAACACCAGCGGGCACCCGCCCTTGAGCACCCGGTGGACTTGGCGGAAGACACGGTTGACGTCCTCGACCAGGCTCAGGGCGTAGACGGAGAACACCACATCGACGGTGTCGGCCCGCGAGAACGCCAGATCGGCCAGGTCGCCCTCGTGGAACTCCACCCTGACCCCGGCCTTGTCGGCCAGGCGCCGAGCACGGGCGAGGTGCTCATGGGAGAAGTCGAGCCCGATGGGCCGGGCGCCCTGGGTGGCGAGGCACACCGAGCTCACACCCGACCCACAACCCAGCTCGAGGACCCGCTTGTCGGCCACCTGACCGAGCAGGCGCAGCTCGGCCTCGGTGGCGATGCCAGGCCCGTAACGGACGACGTCGGCCGCCGCCGGATCGGTGACGGGCTGGCGGTTCCAGGACACAACACCTGATAGGGCCACAGGGAGATCTTGCCCCACCAGCAGCCGTGGCGCGGGTGTCCGCCGCCGCCGCCGCTCAGTCGCCGGAGATGAACTCCTCGACCAGCACGTGGGCCTCGTCGTCGTGGTACTGGATCGGCGGCGACTTCATGAAGTAGGCCGAAGGCCCGAGGAGCGGCCCGCCGATGCCTCGATCGAGGGCGACCTTGGCGCATCGCACGGCGTCGATGATGACACCGGCCGAGTTGGGCGAGTCCCAGACCTCGAGCTTCAGCTCGATATTGAGGGGCACGTCGCCGAAGTTGCGGCCCTCCAGTCGGATGTAGGCCCACTTGCGGTCTTCGAGCCAGGGCACGTGGTCGCTCGGGCCGATGTGCACGTTCTCGGAGGCGATGCCGTTTTCGATCTGGCTGGTGACCGACTGGGTCTTGCTGACCTTCTTGGACATGAGCCGATCGCGCTCGAGCATGTTCTTGAAGTCCATGTTGCCGCCCACGTTGAGCTGGTAGGTCCGGTCGAGGACCAACCCGCGGTCCTCGAAGAGGCGGCTCAGGATGCGATGGACGATGGTGGCGCCGACCTGGCTCTTGATGTCGTCGCCCACGATGGGGACGCCGGCCTCGGTGAAGCGGGCCGCCCACTCGGGGTCGGACGCAATGAACACGGGAATGGCGTTTACGAAGCCCACGCCGGCGTCGAGGCAGGCCTGGGCATAGTGCTTCTGGGCCTCCTCCGAGCCGACGGGCAGGTAGGACACGAGCACGTCGGCGCCGCTCGACCTCAGGACCTCGGCCACGTCGACGGGGGGAGCGGGCGACTCCTCGATGGTCTCGCGGTAATAGCGCCCGAGCGAGTCGAGGGTGGGGCCACGCAGGACCTCGACACCGAGCTCGCCCACCGGAGCGAAGCGGACGGTGTTGTTCTGCCCCGAGAAGATGGCCTTGCCCACGTCGAGGCCGACCTTGGCCGCGTCGACGTCGAAGGCGGCGACGATCTCGACGTCGCCCACGTGGTAGCCGGCGAGGACGACGTGCATGAGTCCGGGGACGGAGTCGGCGGGGTCGGCCTGGCGGTAGTAGTCGAGGCCCTGCACCAGGGAGCTGGCACAGTTCCCGACGCCGGCAATCGCGACCCGGACCGACTTGGTCCGGCCCTTCTGCGACGAGATGCTCACGTTGGGGTTCCTTCCTGAAGTGAGGACACAGTTGTCTCTCGGGAGTGCTGACCGGGATCCTCCGGTGGGGTGTTCTGCGGGTTGCCGCGCTCCATGGCGATCAGCTCATCGAGCCACGTGATGTCGCGCTCGGTGGTCTCGGCGCCGTGTTCGACCACCGAGCGGGTGAAGATGTCCATACCATCCCGACGACCGCGAAACGTGGTGCGGGCCCGGGCCAGCCGCTCCACCAGCTGGGCCCGACGTCGCTCGAGGAGGCCGAGGCGGGCATCGGGACGGAGGTGGCGGCAGAAGGCCAGGCGCAGGCTGAAGGCCCGGTCGTCGTCGAGGGGCTCCGACTCTAGGAGCTGCTCGAACAGCACGTCACCGGCAGCGGTGATGCGGTACACCTTGCGGCCCCGGCCGGACCGGGCTGCGGGATGGCGCCCGGCCGCCCGGCGGGCGCGGAAGGCGGCGACCTCGCCGGCGATGGAACCGGTCATGGGAATGGGGGGCGCCGCTGGTTGGGGCTCGGCCGAAGCCACGGCGAGCGCGCCCTTGCGCTCGAGGCGGGACAGCGCCGGATAGAGCGAGCCGAACGAGACACTCGACAGGGGCCCGAGGGCCTCGGTGAGTCGCTTCTTCAGCTCGTAGCCGTGGAGGTCCTGCTCTTTCAGCAGTCCCAGGATGGCCAGCTCCAGCACGTGCGGTCCTAGCCGCGGTCGGTTCCGCGTTCTTGATTCGGCGTCACTTGATTCGGCGTGACTGTCGATATATCGAGTCGATATATCGACAGAAGTATGCCCCACGCCGCCTGCTCCGTCAATGCGCCCCCGGCGCCCACTGGGCGACAGAGTCTGCCCGGGGGGCCTAGCCTTTGTGTGTGAGCTTTCGGCCCGAGTCGATCGGGGGCCACCGACCAGCGTCGACCGCCGGCCAGGTCGACTACCGCCTCGTGCGTCGCCGCACGATCGACGAGTTCCACCGTGGCCGCCTGTCCCGCCTCGACGTCTGCGACGCCCACCCCGAGCTGCTGCGGGCCGCTCGCAACGTCGGTGAGGTCCGTAGTGAGCCCTGCCCCATCTGCGACGACCCGGGGGCGGTGCTCGTCTCCTATGCCTTCGGTGCCCGCCTGCCCGCTCATGGGCGATGCATCACCTCCGAGCGGGAGCTGTCGCGGCTCACCCGGCGGGCCGACGCCGTCACCTGCTACGTGGTCGAGGTGTGCCCCGACTGCGCGTGGAACCACCTGGTGCGCATGTTCCCCATCGGCGGCCCGCCCGCATGACCGGCCCGGCGCCGGTCCGTCCCCCGGGGTGATCGCTTCCGCGTCCCCAACCCGTTCTGGTCACGTTTCGGGTGGTCCCGGCCTACCGAAACGTGACCAGAACGGCGTATCGAGCTCGTCCGGCCTCCTCCGCCTCGGGGCGGCCGTGGGACTGGCCATGATGGCGGCGACGATGTCGGGCGACGCCCTGGCTGCGGGTGTGCTGCTCGGGCTGGCAGCCGCCGACGTCACCGCCGGGGCCATGGGCGTGCTCGTCGGGATCGCCATCGTCGGCCGGTGGGGCTCGACATCGTTGGCCGCACTCGCCGGGGGCCAAGCGGTGGTCGGGGCCGCGGGCTGGTCGGGCCCCGTTGGCATGGTCGTGTCGTCGTGGACCGGCGCCGTCGCCATCGTGGCGGCCTGTCCTCGTCGCCGGCCGGCGTCGACGGCCACCTCCCAGGGATCGTCCGCTGTCGCTGTCGCCGGGACGCTGGCCTGCGGGATCTTCGCCGCTGCACTGGTGGCGGGTCCCGCAGTCGGGGGGGAGACGGGCCCCGTGGTGGCCCTGCGCATCGGGGCATCGGCGGCCGGGGTCGTCGCGGCCATGCTCGTGGTTCGGGCCTGTCCGCGCCGTGTCGCCCGGGTGGTCGGGCTGATCGCCGCCGCGTCGGCGGCCGCCCTGGCCGTTCTGGCATGAGGCACGGGTCTCTCGGCACAATGGCTCGCCGGGTCGGGGAGAGGGTTCGGCACCCGCCACCGGATCCCTGCCCAGGCGCCACGCCGGCGTGACCGACGCCCAGACCGCGACCCTGGTCCTGGCCCTGGTGGCACCGATCCTGGCCTTGCTGGGCCCGAGCGGCCCGCGGAGCGGGAGACAGGGCCCGAGCGGCCCCCGGTCGGGGCCGGCGCCGTTTCGTTGGCCTCAGGCGGGGACCGTGGTCGCCGCCGGTGCCTGGTTGGCGCTGGTCGTCAGCGGAGCCGAGGGCCATGTCGGCGGGCTCCGTACCGTCGGGTTCCACGTCACACCTCTCGTAGCCGCCGCCGGCTGTGGGACCGCGCTACTCGCGGCGGCGTCCCTCGAGGGAATGACCCGACGCCGGTCGCAGGTCGCAACCTGTCTGGCCCTCCCAGCCGTCGGGGTAGGCCTCACGGGCGGGGCCGAGAATGCCCAACCTCTGGCCGTGGTGGTGGGGTTGGCCCTGGCCGTCGTCCTCACGACCATGGCCACCGGCCAGGCCCCGGGCCGTGCAGGGAGGGTGGCCGCCGGTGCCCTAGCCGGGCTCGTTCCGGGCGCAGCAGGGGTCGCGGCCTGCGCGGTCGGGTTCGTCGTGCTCCACGAACGGACCGGGCGTTGGACCCTGCCCGATACCGCGACCCTCTCGGCGGGGACGGTGGTCGCGTTTGTCGTCGGGGCGGCGCTGCTGGGCGTGTACGCGACGCTCGGGGCGGCGCCACGCCGTACCGGCACCCACTGGTCTCCCGCCCCAGGGGCCCTGCTCCTCACCGGGGGACTCGCCGTGGGACTGTCCGCCGCCCCGTTGCGGGCCGGCGCTACGGAACTGGGAATCGCCGTGGTGATCCTGGCTGCGGCTGCTGTCGTGGCCGCTGGGCTCCGGAAGGGGGGATTGAGCCTGACCCTGTTGGCGTTGTCGGCGGCTGCCGGTCCCGCCGCCCTGGCCCCTGGTGCCCGGCTGCTGGGCGCCGCCGCCGTCATCGCAGTCGCTGTCGGGGCGCCATGGGTCTGGCTGGCCGCCCTTCCCGGGGCCGTCAGCCTGGCGACGGGCGTGGTCGACGTTGGTGGCAGGCTGGCGCTCGCCGTGGCCCTCGGCACCGGCGTGGTTGCCGTGCTCTTGGCCGAGGTCGCCGGCCACACCACCGCCCCCTGCGACACCCCCGCCCCCTGCGACACCCCCGCCGCCGGCGAGGACGACGACGGTCGCCTGGCCCCGCCCGCAGCCGGCATTCCGTTCGGGCACGTAGCCGGCATTCCGTTCGGGCACGCAGCCGGCATTCCGTTCGGGCACGTAGCCGGCATTCCGTTCGGCCACGTAGCCGGCATTCCGTTCGGCCACGTAGCCGGGTACCGCCCCAGCCCCGGTGCGCTGCCGGCCGCCCTGGCCGGTGCCTGGCTGCTGGCCATCCCCGGCAGCTGGACCTGGACGGGGGCCGCCCTCGATGCCTACGACCTGGGCATGGGCCGTGCCCTGGCCGCTGGCCTCCTTGTCGTCGTCGGATACGTGCTGGCCGGCGAGCTCTCTCGGCGATCGGGCGCCGGGCGCCGCCGCCCCTCCCGCTCCGGGTGGCCACCGGGCGGCCGCCCTCGAAGGCCGCCGGCCCAGTTGGTACGATTGCCTCGCAGTGCGTCGCCGTCCCGCCCTCGCCGGGCAACCCGCTCTCAGCGTGCGCGCCCCCGCGTCGGGCGCAGCTCCGCGCGCCCCCCAAAAAATGCGAAACGGCCCAAACCCCGCCGCCCCCGCCGCCCCCGGCGGCCCCCGGACTAGGGGACTCTCGCCCGGGCCAGGGCGTCGCGGTCCCGAACAGCCGGCCCGGTCGACGTCGCGAGGTCGACCCAAGCGCCCGGGGTTCTTCTGGCGGTACCGGCGGCTGTGGTTCCTGCTGGGCGTGCTCGTCTTCACCGGTCTGGCCGGCGCGGCCTGGCTGATGACCCACATCCCGTTGCCCCCCGAGGTGCCCCAGGCGCAGACCTCGATCGTCTACGACGGCACCGGGAGCCAACTGGCCCTCTTCCACGGTGACGAGAACCGTTTCCCCGTGCGCCTCGACCAGGTGCCCAAAGTCACCCAGGACGCGGTGGTCGCGGCCGAGGACCGCAAGTTCTTCGAGCACAGCGGCGTCGATCCACTCGGCATCGTGCGCGCCACCTGGGCTGACCTCCGCCACAAGGGCGCCCTTCAGGGGGGCTCGACGATCACCCAGCAGTACGTCAAGAACGCCTTCGTATCCGGGGGTGACCGCACACTCGTCCGCAAGCTGCGGGAGGCGGTCATCGCCGTCAAGCTCGAGCAGAAGTACTCGAAGCAGGAGATCCTCGAGCGCTACCTCAACACCGTCTACTTCGGCCGGGGCGCCTATGGCATCCAGGCCGCGGCCAAGGCCTACTACCAGAAGGACGCGTCGCAGCTCAACCTGCCGGAGTCCGCCTACCTGGCCGGCATCATCCGCTCGCCGTCGGGCAGCGACGTGGTCGACCACCCCGCCCAGGCGAAGATGCTGCGCACGTTCGTCCTCACCTCCATGGTGAACAGCCGGTTCATCACGCCGGCCCAGGCCGAGGACGTGGAGCGCACCGATCTGGCCGCCTACGTGAAGCCACCCATTCGCAAGGACACCACCGTCACGTCGTCGATCAAAGGTGTCGACTACTTCGTCGAGTACGTGCACCAGAAGTTGCGGAGCAGCTACTCCGAGGATCAGATCCTCAGGGGCGGGATGCGCATCTACACCACCCTGGACCCCAGGCTGCAGAACCTGGCCTACGACTCGGTGTACACCAACACCCTCAACCGCCCGGCCGACCCGGCCGGGGCCCTGGTGTCGCTCGACAACGACGGGCATGTGGTCGCCATGGTGGGGGGCAAGGACTGGGCCACGTCGAAAGTGAACCTGGCCGCCGGTGCCGGTTTCGGTGGTAGCGGCCGCCAGGGCGGCTCGACGTTCAAGCCCTTCCTGCTGGCCGAGACCATTCGTGAGGGGTACTCCGTCCAGTCGTCGTTCAGCGGCCCGGCCAAGATGGTGTTCCCCAAGGCCGACAACGGCGCCGACTGGACGGTCGAGAACTACGAGGGTGCGTCCTACGGCCAGCTCAACCTCATCGACGCCACCGTGAACTCCGTCAACACCGTCTACGCCCAGTTGGTCACTGCCATCGGGCCGGACAAGGTGGCGAAGATGGCCCACGACCTCGGCATCAAATCTCCCCTTGGAGACCCACCCCCTGTCTCCATCACCCTGGGCACCCCCGACGTGTCGGTGATGGATATGGCCGACGCCTACCTCACCCTGGCCAACGAGGGGAGCCAGACCGATCCCCGAGCCCTCAAGCGGGTCACCGTGGGGGGCAGCGTGCTTGTCGACGACCGCCCCAAGCGCGTCCGGGTGCTCGAGAAGGACCAGGCCGACATGGTGAACTTCATCCTGCGCCAGGTGGTGGAGCGGGGCTCGGGGGTCGGGGCCCAGCTGCCGAACGGCCCGGCGTGGGGCAAGACCGGCACCACCGAGGACAACGGTGACGCCTGGTTCATCGGGTTCAACCGCAAGTTGACGACCGCCGTCTGGATGGGGTTTCCGGCCGGTCAGTCCGAACCGCTCCTCAACATCCACGGCGTGGCAAAGGTGAACGGCGGCTCGATCCCGGCCGCCATCTGGCGGCGCTACATGACCGAGGCGGCGCCGGACTCGGGTATCTACCCCGTGCCCACGACGTTCGGCGGCCGACCCATCACCGCCAGCGGCATCCTGCCCTACTCGACACCGACGTCGTCGACCATCCCGAGCTTCACGGCCTACACCGGGGCGGCCAAGACAACGACGCCTCCCAAGCAGCCCGACGCCACCACCACCCCACCCACCACTCAGGCCACCGTCGAAACTGCGCCGGTGACCCCGCGTACGACGCGGCCACCAGCGGCGACGCCCAGAGTGACCCTGCCGCCAGGCGTGACCCTGCCGCCAGGCGTGACCCTGCCCGGCGGATAGACGACGACCCCGCTGCACACTCGCAGCGGGGTCATCGAGCATGGGTGGCTCACTCAGCGGCGATCATCGGCCGGAAGGGAACCCTCCCCCCATGAACGGCAGGGCCCCGGGCAGCTTCGGTACGGGAAGCCCGGCGGGAATGCACGACGTCAGGTCGAGGCTGCCGAGGTTGGGAAGTCCCGTGGGCGTCTGGGTGGTGAGGTGACCCACGAGCCCGAGGATCTGCGAGACGCAGGTGTTCAGGCCCGACGGCAACGGTAGGTCACGCACGATCCCCGACACGCAGCTCACGATGCTGGGTCCGATCTGGGCGATCTGGCTGGTGGGCACGTTGGGGAACCCCTTCACCAGGTCGAGGACCGGAGTCAGGCAGCTGAGCACCTGAGCGGGAACCTGGGTGAGCCTCGACACGTCGGGCAGACCCGCACCTGGGACGGGCACGGGAAGGTTCGACGCCGACGGGGCCGCAGTCGACGAGCCCGTCGAGGACGACTTCGGTGAGGAGGTGCTCGAGGTGGTGGGAGGCATGACCGCCCCGCCGGTGTGGGCGGTCGTCGATGCTGATCCGGCGGGTGTGGCCACCGAGGCCCCACCGTCGACTGAGAGCCCGGTCTGACCCGACCCGGCAGGTGTGGACGAGCCGAGGGCGGTGACCGGCCCCGACGCCCTGTGGACGATCCCCGGTGAGTGGTCGCCGACAAAGGGCGCGACGCCGGTCGAGGCACCGACGACGGTCATGGTGAGTGCCGTGGTGGTGGTGGCCACGGCGATTTTGGCGATTGACCCCAACCCCGCCACCTTTGCGAACAGTCCCGCCAGAAAGCCAGTTCCGAACATCTCTTGGTCCCTTCACGTCGATCGCTTCGGCCTGCACGATCGGCAGGCCCGGGCTGTACTGGTTGTCACCGCGGTCGGATGAACTGCCTCCCGACGCGGCGACTGACCTCACTGTGCGGGCCCGATGCCTAACTGCGGGCAAAGCGCCACGTAACTGTCGGGACATTTCGTACCGTTCGACCCGGGCAGGCTTGGCGACGGTGCTGCGACGGATGACCGAGGACCGGCCCGTCCGTCCGGCGTAGCGTCGGCACTGTGAGCACGATCGCTGTGGTGGAGGACGACGCTCACATCCGCGCCGCCGTCACCCGGGGCCTGACCGAGCGGGGCCACGTGGTGTTGGGGGCGTCGAGTGGGCTCGGCGCCCTGGGCCAGATCGTGGAACAGCGTCCCGACCTCGTCGTCCTCGATCTCGGCCTACCCGACATCGACGGGCTCGAGCTGCTGCGCATGCTGCGGGCGGTGAGCACCGTCCCGGTGATCGTGGCCACGGCCCGCGACGACGAACGGGAGATCATCCGCACCCTCGACGCCGGCGCCGACGAGTACGTGTTGAAGCCGTACTCCGCCGACCAGCTCGACGCCCGCATCCGCGCCGTGCTGCGTCGGGTCAAGGACGACGACGCCGCCGATGCACCCGTCACCATCGGCGGGCTGGCCATCAACACCCGCAGCCGCGTCGCCACCATCGACGGGCAGCCGATGGACCTGAGCCGCAAGGAGTTCGACCTGCTCTGGCACCTGGCCAGCCGGCGGGGCGAGGTGGTCTCCAAGCGCGAGCTGCTGGCCGCGGTGTGGCGCCAGCCGTACGGGGGCCCGGAGAAGACGATCGACGTCCACCTGTCGTGGCTGCGAGCCAAGCTGGGCGAGTCGGCCCGGTCGCCCCGCTACCTGCGCAGCGTGCGGGGTGTGGGCGTCATGCTGGTCGACCCGGACTCGCCGTGAGAGCCCGCCTGGCCCTCACCGCCGCGGCGGTGACGGCGATGATCGTGCTGGCCTTCTCCATCCCCCTGGCTCGGCTCACCCAGGTGGTGGCCGCCAACCGGGCGCTCGACGCAGCCAAGCTCGAATCCCGGTCCCTGGGGGGCGCCATCAGTGCCGTACCAGGTCAACCTGCCACCATCGCCCAACTGGTCGACCAGGCCAACGCCGGCAACCCCCGGCCCATCACCGTGTACCTGCCCGACGGCACCGTGCTCGGCTCACCCTCCCCCATCGATGCCGAGGTGGAGCTGGCTCGCAAGGGGCGGTCGTTCACCACCGCGGCGCCGGGCGGGGGTCGCGACATCCTCGTCGGTGTCGCCGGGCCCGACCCGAAGGCCACCACGGTCGTGCGGGTGCGGGTGGCCGCGTCGCTGCTCAGCCAGGGCGTCACCAAGGCCCGAGCCGTGGTGATCGCCATCGGCATCGCCGTCATCGTCATCGCCGTCCTCCTGGCTGATTGGCTGGCTCGCTCGGTCCTGACCCCGATGGGCGAGCTCCTCTTGGTGACCCGCCGGCTCCAGCAGGGCGAGCTGGGAGCGCGGGTCTCGCCCGCCGGCCCCCCAGAAGTGGCCGAGGTGGGTATTGCCATGAACGGGCTCGCCGACCGAGTCGGTGTCCTCCTCGCCGCCGAACGCGAGGCAGCGGCCGACCTGTCCCACCAGCTACGCACCCCCCTCACGGCCCTGCGCCTCGACGCCGAGGGCCTCCCGTCGGCCAGGGACAGGGCGCGTATCGCCAGCGACGTGGACCGCCTGGAGCAGGTCGTCACCCGGGTCATCCGGGAGTCTCGTGACAGCTCCAGGCACCAGGGTGCGAGTGGCGGGGGCGGGACATGCGACCTGGGGGAGGCCGTCCGCCACCGTCTCGGTTTCTGGTCGATCCTGGCCACAGACCAGGGCCGCCAATGGTCATTGGACGTGCCCAGCCGCCCGCAGCCCGTCGGTGTGTCTCAGGCCGAGCTGGACGTCTGCCTCGACGCCTTGCTCAACAACGTGTTCACCCACACCCCCGACGGTGCGTCGTTCTCGGTGGAGGTGGTCGCCGGACCGGGACGACAGTGGACCCTGGTCGTCGACGACGCCGGCCGCGGGCTGCAGGGGAACGCCTTGCCGGCACGGGGCGCCAGCGGCGGCTCGGGCACCGGGTTGGGCCTCGACATCGTGCGCCGGACAGCCGAGCAGTCCGGTGGCCGCCTGTCGGCTGGCCGATCGCGCCACGGCGGCGCCCGCATCGAGGTCTGCTTCGGCCCCCCATCGGCCCGGCACTGAGTCGTCACGGGCTGATCGGCCGGGGCGCTCGGTTCAGGACCGGCGCGGAGGTACCGGCGACGGCGGGGAGAACCCGTCGTAGATGCGCGTCGGTTCGCCGAGACAGAAGGCCCGGACGGCCACGTCCTGGCCTGCCCGAACGAAGTGGACCTCCACGAAGGCGGGCCCGGGAGTGACCACGTCGACCGAGTAGCCGTTGCTCGGCGTGGCCGAGAGCAGTCGGATGAAGAAGTAGTTGGTACAGGCCACCGTGACCACGCCACCCGTCGTCGAGTAGGTCGCGGTGTGGGGCCGGGGAGGTGGGGTGGTCGGTGGGCTGGCCGAGCCTCCCGTGGCCGGCGCCGGCGACGGGGCGACCGGCATCGTCGTGGTCGGCCCGGGGGACGGGGTCGGGCCTGGCGCGGGTGCGAGGGGAGCCGCAGACGCCGACCCGCCACCGTCAGCCGGGACGGTCGAGGTCGGGGCCTTGGTGTCCGGGACGCCGATGCCCGGTGCCGTGTCGGCGTCAGATGCTCCCGACTCCAGCGCCGACACCACGTCTCGATGGGCGACGACCGGCGCCGGCCTGTCCGTCAGGTCGGCGGCCACGGTCGAGGTTCCCGCCCAGACGATGGCCGTCGCCGCGGCGGTGACGCACAGCCACAGTCCCACCGCGAGAAGTCGTCGAAGCGGCATCGCCTACGAGAATGCTCGCATACGTGTCGCGCCAGGGTTAAGGCGGGCATAAATCACCGGGGACGCCGGTACACTCTTCGACACCGCCGGCAGCCACGGGGCGCCGGACGGGAGGAGGCACAGATGGCCCAGCAGGTGTCCGCCCCTGCGATCCGGGCGCGCAAAGGCGGTTCGCCCATCGTGATGGTCACCGCCTACGACTATCCGGGGGCATGCATCGCCGACGAAGCCGGAGTCGACGTCATCCTCGTCGGCGATTCGGTGGCCATGGTGGTCCTCGGCTACGACGACACCCTGAAGGTCACCCTGGTCGACATGGTGCACCACGTCGGAGCGGTCGGCCGGGCCCGGCCCCACGCCCTGGTCGTGGGCGACCTGCCCTGGCTCTCGTACCACCTCGACCCGGCTGACACGGTGCGCAACGGCGCCGCCCTCATCAGGGCCGGCGCCCAGGCGGTGAAGCTCGAGGGTGGCCGGCAACGCCTGGCCATGGTCGAAGCCCTCATCTCCGCCGAGATCCCGGTGATGGGCCACCTGGGCCTCACGCCCCAGTCCGTGCACGCGACCGGCGGGTACAGGGTGCAGGCCCAACAACTGGAGGGCGTCGAGTCCCTCCTCGACGATGCCCGAGCGCTGGCCGACGCCGGCTGTTTCGCCATCGTGCTCGAAGCCGTGCCGGCCGAGGTGGCCCGCCTCGTCACCGAAGCGGTGCCCGTCCCCACCATCGGCATCGGCGCCGGGCCCCATTGCGACGGCCAGGTCCTGGTGTTCCACGATCTCCTGGGCCTGGAGGACCGCATCGCCCCGCGCTTCGTCCGCCGCTACGCATCGTTGAAGGCCGACGCCGTGGCCGCCGTCTCGGCCTTCGCCGCCGACGTGCGCAACGGTCGCTTCCCGAGCGATGCCGAGAGTTACCGCCTGAGCGCAGACGTGACCCAGGCCCTGGCCGCACCAGGCCGCTCCGACCGTACGGCATGACGACCGTCGACGGCGGTCATGCTGGCGACGGCGGTCATGCTGGCGACGGCGGTCACGCCGATCCGGGCAGGCGGCGGACTGTGGTGCGCTGGGTCGTCGGGCTGGTGGTCGTGGCCGCACTGTTGACCTTTCTCCTCGTCGGTGCCAATCGACCGGCCGATCCGCATCTTCTCCCGAACCTGTCTCGGCCCCAGGTGCCCGGCTTCGGTGAGATCAGCTATCGCATCGACAAGACGACGGCGAGCGAACGATGCGCGCTCCTGGCGGCGACGACCGCCCAGCAGCAACAGGGCCTGATGAACCGCAGCGACCTGGCCGGCCACGACGGCATGCTGTTCCGGTTCCCGGCCGACACCCGGGTGGGGTTCTACATGCAGGACACCCTCATCCCTCTGTCCATCGCCTGGTTCGACTCTCGCGGCAACTTCGTGTCCTCGACCGACATGGAGCCGTGTCTCGACAAGGTCGACTGCCCGAACTACTTCGCGGCCCGGCCCTACCGCTACGCCCTCGAGGTGGGCAAGGGCGACCTGGGCAGTCTGGGTATCGGCCCCGGGTCCCACCTCACGGTGGGCGGCGCCTGCAGCTAACTTCCCCTCCCGTTCTGGTTTCCAGAACGGTGCCCGAGCCGATGCCCGGGAGGCATCCCGGGAGGCACCCCCGGGAGGCACCCCCGGGAGGCACCCCCGGGAGGCTCAGCTCAGTCGCCCTCCCAACGGCGGTCCTCGGCGTCCCACTCGTCGTTGCGGGCCTCCACCTTGTTCTTCCACGCCCGGGCCTCGGCCTCGGAGGGGTAGGGCCCCAGGCGCTGTTCGGCCTCGCAGGCGTCTTCGCCGTGCTCGGGTCGTTGATGGCGCAAGCACCAGAACCACTCGTCACCGGTCCCGTCGGTCATGGCATCCTCCGTGTCAGCGTCGGGGGTCTCGGACCCTGAATGTCATACCCCGCTGGGAGCATGGTCTCCATGGCGATACGATTGCTCCAAACCGAACACCCTGCTCCGGGGAGTCGCCTCGGAGCCCTGCGCCGCGGCGCAGGTCCGGAGGGAGGCGACACCCCGGGTATGCGCCCGTACGAAGTCATGATCATTCTCGATCCGGCCCTGGAAGAGGCGGCTGTCCAAGCCCAGGTCGACCGGTCCACCGAACTCATTCGCAGCGGAGGAGCCGAACCCGGTCGAGTCGACCGGTGGGGCAAGCGCCGCCTGGCCTACGAGATCAACCACCATCGAGAGGGCACGTACCTCCTCGTCGAGGCGAAGGGTGAGCCCGGCTCGCTCGACGGGCTCGATCGCGCCCTTCATCTGGCCGACGAGGTCATCCGCCACAAGATCGTCCGTCTTCCCGACCGCCCCACCAAGCGAATTTCCCGTCCCCCGGCCGATATCGCCGTCGAGGCGCCCCGCGACACCGCCGCACCCGCGGCCAGCGACACCGCCGCCGTCGAGGCGGCCAGCGCGACCGTCTCCCCGGAGATGGTCGGCGACAGTGCGACAAGCGCGAACGGAGCGTGAGGAAGAGATGGCCAACGGAAACAGCGTGACCCTGGTGGGCAACATCACCCGAGACCCCGAACTGCGGTTCACCCCGAGCGGCCAGGCAACGGCCAGCTTCGGGCTCGCCGTCAACCGGGTGTGGAACGACCGACAGACCAACGAGCGCAAGGAGGCGGTGTCGTTCTTCGACATCGTGTGCTGGCGGGAGATGGCCGAGAACGCCAGCGAGTCGCTGGCCAAAGGCGCCCGGGTCCTGGTCACCGGCCGGCTCGAGCAGCGCTCCTGGGAGACGGGCGAAGGTGAACGCCGGTCCAAGATCGAGGTCGTGGCCGACGAGATCGGCCCCAGCCTGCGGTGGGCGACTGCGGAGGTCCGCAAGAACGACCGCCGGGGCCCGTCCGAAGGAGGCAGTCCGGTCGGAGCCACCGCGGCAGCGAGCTCTGGTCCCGGCGCCAGCGGCGGTCCCCAGCCCGCACCCACCTACGAGTACGGCGAGGAGCCCTTCTAATGGCCCGAGGAGGCGGCGATCGCGACCGCGAGCGCAAACGCGCACCCAAGGACACCGGCAAGCGCATCAAGAAGAAGGTCTGCGTGTTCTGCAAGGACCAGGTCAAGTGGGTCGACTACAAAGACGTCAACCTGCTGCGCCGGTTCATGTCCGACCGGGGCAAGATCCGCGCCCGCCGGGTCTCGGGCAACTGCCGTCGCCACCAGAGCGACGCGGCCATCGCCATCAAGACGGCCCGCGAGCTGGCCCTGCTTCCCTACAGCCAGCGGGCCACGTCCGAGGGTGGCCGGGGTGGCGGCCGCGGCGGCCGGGGCGGTCGTGACGGTGCCTCGGGTGGCGGGCCCCGCTTCGGCGGGCCCAGCCGGGGCCCCGGTCCCGGGTCCGGTCCTCCTCCCGACCCGACCGAGCCTCCGCCTTCGGGCGTCGAGAGTGCCGGTGTCGGCTTTGGCGCCGGCGACGAGGTGGGTGCCATCTCCGACATGATCCCGGGCGCCGACGATGTGGGGGCCGAGTGAAGGTCATCCTGCGAGCCGACGTCAGCAGCGTGGGCAACAAGGGTGACGTGCTCGACGTCGCCGACGGCTACGCCCGCAACTTCCTCGTACCCCGGGGCCTGGCGTTCAAGGCCGCGCCCGGGGCGATAGCCCAGGCGGCCGACATGCGCCGTGCGCGCGACCTGCGGGTCGCTCGTGACCGGGCCTCGGCCGAGGAGGTAGCCACCCGGTTGGCGCCCAAGGTCATCACCATCACCGCCAAGGCAGGAGCCGAGGGGCGCTTGTTCGGCTCGGTCACCGCCGCCGAGGTGGTGGCTGCGGTCGAGGCCCAGGCCGGGGTCACCCTCGAACGCCGACGGCTCCACCTCGACGAGCCCATCAAGACCGTGGGCACCCATGAGGTGGCCGTTCGTCTTCACACCGACGTCGAACTGCGCCTGCACGTGGAGGTTGTCGCAGCCCAGCAGTAGTATCGAACGCATGTTCGGATGTGCGGGTGACAGCTTCTGGGTTCGGCGGCGTCGTCCACGGGGTTGCCCACAGCATTGGGGTCTATCGATCCCCAGGCGACATCGGCGAGGGTGAAGGCATCATGGTCCAATCTCTCGATGACACCCGTCGTCGCCAGGGCGCTGCCTCTGGTGGACGGGTTCCTCCGCACAACCTCGAGGCCGAAGAGTCGCTGCTGGGGGCCATGCTCCTCAGCCGCGACGCCATCGTCGCCGCCGTCGAGGCCCAGCTCACCGGCGAGGACTTCTACAAACCGGCCCACGGCCACATCTTCGAAGCCGTCACCTCGCTCTACGCCCAGGGGGAACCCGCCGATCCGGTGACCGTGGCCGAGGAGCTACGGCGGGCGGGCTTGCTCGAAAGCATCGGTGGCCCCGCCACCCTGATCTCCGTCCAGGCCCGCACGCCGGCCATTGGCAATGCCACCCGCTACGCCACCATCGTCGAGGAGCACTCGCTGCTCCGCCGCCTCATCGCCGTGGCCTCGCAGATCGCCGAGATGGGCTACTCGGTGCCCGACGACGTGCTGGCGGCCATCGACGAGGCCGAGGCCCTGGTGTTCGAGGTGGCCCAGCGGCGGGTCACCGACTCCATGTTGCCCATGCGCGAGCTGCTCGAGCTGCACCTCGACCACATCGAGGCGCTCTACGAGCGGGGCCAGGACATCATCGGGGTCCCCACCGGCTACCTCGACCTCGACCACCAACTGGCCGGCCTCCAGCCCTCGAACCTGGTGATCGTAGGGGGAAGACCAGGAACTGGTAAGACGAGTTTCGCACTCGGCATCGCCGCCCATGCCGCCCTCGACGGCCAGCATCCCGTGTTGGTGTTCTCGTTGGAGATGAGCCACCTCGAGCTCACCCAGCGCCTCCTCTGCTCCGAGGCGCGCGTCGATGCCACCCGCATGCGCAACGGCAAGCTGCTCGAGACCGACTGGCCCAAGATCAGCCACGCCGTCGGCCGCCTGGCCGAGTCGCCGATTCACATCGACGACAACCCCCGCCTCACGGTGATGGAGATCCGGGCCAAGGCCCGCCGGCTCAAGAGCCGTCACGGCCTGGGCCTGATCATCATCGACTACCTCCAGCTCATGACCGGGCGAACCTCGGCCGAGAACCGCCAGGTCGAGGTGTCGGAGATCTCCCGTGGCCTCAAGATCCTCGCCCGCGAGCTGGAGATCCCGGTGATCGCCCTGTCCCAACTCTCCCGGAACCTGGAGACCCGCGCCGACAAGCGCCCGATCCTGGCCGACCTGAGAGAATCAGGGTGCATGCCCGCCAGCACCCGTGTCATGCGGGCCGACAACGGCGAGGAGGTCACCCTCGGTGAACTGGTCCTGTCGCAGGCGCAACCGGTCGTGTGGTCGGTCGACGATCATCAGCGCCTCGTTCCGGCGCAACTGACAAAGGCGTTCCCGTCGGGCATCAAGCCGGTGTTCAAATTGCACCTCGCTTCCGGCCGCAGCGTCACGGCGTCGTCCAACCACCCGTTCCTGACCGTCGACGGCTGGACCCGCCTGGATGCGCTCGAGGTCGGCACGTGCATCGCCGTGCCTCGCCGGCTGCCGCCACCCGTGCACGCCAACAACGAGTGGTCCGACGACGAACTGGCGCTCTTGGCCCACCTGATCGGCGACGGGTCGATGGGACCTTCGTTCAAGTACGCCACTGCCGACCCGGCCAACAAGCAGGCCGTCGAGGATCTTGCCCAACGTCTGTTCGGGATCAAGGCCGAATCCGAGAAGATCGGCAACACGTGGCAGCTCTGGTTCCCGAGCCCGTACCGACTCACCCACGGCGTGAACCACCCGATGCGCAACTGGCTCGAACCTCGTGGGCTGTGGAAGTCGCGGGCGTGGACGAAGTTCCTGCCCGAGTCGATCTTCGGTCTCGCCGACGAACAGGTGGCGCTGTTCCTGCACCACCTCTGGGCGACCGACGGCTCCATCACGATCGCCAAGAACGGCCGTGGCCCTCTGGTGAGGACGTACTACGCAACGACGAGCAAACGGCTCGCGCTGGATGTCCAACGACTTCTGTTGCGACTAGGCGTCAGATCGACCATCGGCGGCTCGAAAAAGCAACGAACCGGACGACCTACAGACGGCATCCAGTATTACCGTGAGTGCTATAGCGTACGTATCCAGAGTGCTGCCAGCCAAGCACGGTTCCTACGTATGGTCGGGTGTCATGGCGGACGCGGGTCGTGTATTCCCGCAGCGTTGGCCATCCTCGATGGAATCAAGGAGAACCCGGCCGCCGATCTGGTGCCGTGGTCTGTTGCTGCGAAGGTGAAGGACGCAGCGACCAAGGCAGGGGTATCGCACCGCCAGATCGCAGAGGGCCTGGGTGAGGGGTACTGCGGTAGCTATCTGCTTGGTACCGAAGGCCGGCCCCGGCGTTTCTCCCGTGTCCGTCTAGCGTCGATCGCCGCCATCGTCGGTTCGTCCGAGCTGGCCGACATTGCAACGTCCGACCTGTTTTGGGATCGGATCATTGAAGTTTCAGCATTAGGAAATGAGCCGACGTTCGACGTGACTATCGAGGGTACTCATAACTTTGTTGCAGATGGTGTCATCTCCCATAATAGTTTGGAACAAGATGCAGACGTTGTTATTTTCCTATATAGAGATGAGTTATATAACCGAGACAGTCCTGATCGGGGCACGGCTGAAGTCATCGTGGCCAAGCACCGCAACGGTCCCGTCGGCATCACTCAGCTCGCCTTCCTAGAGAACTACACGCGATTCGCCAACATGGCCCGAGGCGTCTAGGTGTGTGTAGGGACGCGGGGAAGATGATCAGTGACGCGCCCAACTTGATCAGCAGATGATCAGTTGACGCGCCAAGATGATCACTGGGCCGACGCGTGCGATCGCCTGTCATGTCAGCGGTCAGCTTCCGGTGTCGGCATCATGGTGCTGTGACCATGTGTTGAGCGCCACTCGTTCTGAGCGCGGAGGGGCCTGAGGCGACATCGGTTGTGATCGCGCCTTGGAGCCGCGGTCGGTCCGGGTTGCGGGGGGTGGCAGGGCGCGGACAGCGTGTTGAGCGTTAGG
>JBPCNP010000073.1:0-3530 GCA_051001215.1 Acidimicrobiales bacterium | reverse complement strand
AAGCCCGGCAAGGACGTCACCGCCGGCACCCGCGTGGCCCGCAAGCGCCGTCTGAGCCTGTTCGTGCTGCTTCGGGCCCTAGGCTACGACGAGGAGCTGCAACCCGGCTTCCTCGACCGCTTCGTCCGCCACTTCGACTTCCTCGAGGGCCAGTGGGAGAAGGAGCGCGAGCTCGCCCCCACCCGCGACGAGGCCCTGGTCGAGATCTACAAGCGGGCCCGCCCCGGCGAGCCGCCCCAGGTGGAGGCGGCCCGGGCCTACTTCGAGAACGCCTTCTTCAACCCCAAGCGTTACGACCTCACCCGGGTGGGCCGTTACAAGCTCAACCGCAAGCTGGGCCCGGAGATCGAAAAGATCGCCGACCTGTTCGCGACCGACCTGGAGCGCCCGTACCAGGGTCAGGGCGTGCTGTCGCCCACCGAGATCCTGGCCGCCACCACCTACTTGCTGCACCTGGCCGCAGGCGAGACCGGCTACCGCCTCGACGACCAGGACCACTTCGCCAACCGGCGCATCCGGTCGGTGGGCGAGCTCATCCAGAACCAGGTGCGCATCGGCCTTTCCCGCATGGAGCGGGTCGTGCGCGAACGCATGACCACCCAGGACGTCGAGGCCATCACCCCCCAGACCCTCATCAACATCCGCCCCGTCGTGGCCGCCATCAAGGAGTTCTTCGGCACCAGCCAGCTGTCGCAGTTCATGGGCCAGACCAACCCCCTCGACGGCCTCACCCACAAGCGCCGCCTCTCGGCCCTGGGCCCGGGCGGCCTCTCGCGCGAGCGGGCCGGCTTCGAGGTGCGCGACGTCCACACCAGCCACTACGGGCGTATGTGCCCCATCGAGACGCCGGAAGGCCCGAACATCGGCCTCATCGGCTCCCTGGCCAGCTACGCGAGGGTCAACGCCTTCGGCTTCATCGAGACGCCGTACCGCAAGGTCGTCGACGGCCGGGTCACCGACGAGATCCTCTACCTGGCCGCCGACGAAGAAGAAGAGCACGTCATCGCCCAGGCCAACGCCTCGCTGGGCGACAACGGCGCCTTCCTCGGCGACCGCGTCCTCGTCCGCCGTGGCCCGCAGGGCGCCGGCGTGCGCATCGGTGCCGCCGGCACCTCCTACGGCACCACCAGCGAGATCGACTACGTGCCGCCGTCCGAGGTCGACCTCATGGACGTCTCGCCCAAGCAGATCGTGTCCGTGGCCACCGCCATGATCCCGTTCCTCGAGCACGACGACGCCAACCGGGCCCTCATGGGCGCCAACATGCAGCGCCAGGCCGTGTCGCTGGTGCGAGCCGAGGCCCCCTACATCGGTACCGGCATCGAGGCCCGGGCCGCACGCGACGCCGGCGACGTGGCCTTGGCCGAGGGCACCGGCGAGGTGGTCGAGGTCACCGGCGACCACATCGTGGTCCAGTACGACCCGGGCCAGGCCGACCGCCTGGGCGTCACCCTCGCCCGCAAGACCTACCGGCTGTCGAAGTTCCGCCGGTCCAACCAGGGAACGTCCATCAACCAGAAGCCCCTCGTCTCCGACGGCCAGAAGCTGGCCAAGGGCGACGTGCTGGCCGACGGCCCTTCCACCGACCACGGCGACCTGGCCCTGGGCAAGAACCTGCTCGTCGCCTTCATGCCTTGGGAGGGCTACAACTTCGAGGACGCCATCATCCTGTCCGAGCGCCTGGTGCGCGACGACGTCCTGACCTCCATCCACATCGAGGCCCACGAGGTCGACGCCCGCGACACCAAGCTGGGTGCCGAGGAGATCACGCGTGACATCCCCAACCTGTCCGACGAGATCCTGAAGGACCTCGACGAGCGAGGCATCATCCGCATCGGTGCCGAGGTCGGGCCGGGCGACGTGCTGGTTGGCAAGGTCACCCCCAAGGGCGAGACCGAGCTCACCCCCGAGGAGCGCCTCCTGCGGGCCATCTTCGGCGAGAAGGCCCGCGAGGTGCGCGACACCAGCCTCAAGGTGCCCCACGGCGAGACCGGCAAGGTCATCGACGTCAAGGTCTTCTCCCGCGAGGAGCAGCACGAGCTGGCCCCCGGGGTCAACCAGCTGGTGCGGGTCTACGTGGCCCAGAAGCGCAAGATCTCCGAGGGCGACAAGCTGGCCGGTCGCCACGGCAACAAGGGCGTCATCTCCAAGATCCTCGCCGTCGAGGACATGCCCCACCTGGCCGACGGCACCCCCGTCGACATCATCCTCAACCCCCTGGGCGTGCCCAGCCGCATGAACGTGGGCCAGGTCCTCGAGGCCCACCTCGGGTACGCCGCCCGCTGGGGCTGGGACGGCGCCATGGCGCCCGAGCGCGACGGTGCGCCCCTGACCAAGACCCGTCCCACCACCGCGCCCGCAGTGTGGGTGGCGTCGCCGGTGTTCGACGGGGCCCACTGGGACGAGAAGGAGCCGGGCGGTCACCCCACCATCCAGGAGCTACTGGGGCGCATGAACCCCGAGTCCGACGACGGTGTGCGCATGATCGGCACCGACGGCAAGACCACCCTGTACAACGGCCGCACCGGGGAGCCCTACGACCAGCCCATCACCGTGGGCTACGTCTACATCATGAAACTCCTCCACCTGGTCGACGACAAGATCCACGCCCGGTCGACCGGTCCCTACTCGATGATCACCCAGCAGCCCCTCGGGGGGAAGGCCCAGTTCGGTGGCCAGCGCTTCGGGGAGATGGAGGTGTGGGCCCTCGAGGCCTACGGCGCCGCTTACGCCCTGCAGGAGCTGCTCACCATCAAGTCCGACGACGTGCTCGGGCGGGTGAAGGTCTACGAGGCCATCGTCAAGGGCGAGAACATCCCCGAGCCGGGCATCCCCGAGTCGTTCAAGGTGCTCATCAAGGAGATGCAGAGCCTGTGTCTCAACGTCGAGGTGCTGTCCACCACCGGCGAGGAGATCGAGATGCGTGAGCTCGACGAGGACATCTTCCGCACCGCCGAGGAGCTGGGCATCGACCTGAGCCGGCCCGAGCGTGGGTCCGACGAGGAAGACGCCCGCCGGGCAGCAGAACGCAGCGCCTTCTAGCCCGAACCACGAAGTCAAAACCAGGTACAGCCGTAAGAAGAAGAGGGAAGGGTCTACGTGCTCGACGTCAACAACTTTGATCAGCTTCGGATCGCTCTGGCCACGGCGGACTCCATCCGCACGTGGTCGAACGGGGAGGTCAAGAAGCCGGAGACGATCAACTACCGCACCCTCAAGCCGGAGAAGGACGGCCTCTTCTGCGAGAAGATCTTCGGTCCCACCAAGGACTGGGAGTGCTACTGCGGCAAGTACAAGCGTGTCCGGTTCAAGGGCATCATCTGCGAGCGCTGTGGCGTCGAGGTCACCCGGTCGAAGGTCCGGCGCGAGCGCATGGGTCACATCGAGCTGGCCGCCCCCGTCGTGCACATCTGGTACCTCCGGGGCACCAGGTCGTGGCTGGCCTACCTGCTCATGGGCACCGAGGCCCGTGAGGAGCTGAAGGCCAAGCAGCTCGAGAAGGTCATCTACTTCGCCGCCAACCTCGTCAC
>JBPCNP010000072.1:0-5659 GCA_051001215.1 Acidimicrobiales bacterium | reverse complement strand
CGATGGTGTCGCCGTCGGCCACGAAGGCGATGGGGCCACCGTCGACCGCCTCGGGGGCCACGTGGCCCACGCAGAGGCCGTGGGTGCCGCCCGAGAAGCGCCCGTCGGTGAGCAGGGCGGCGTCGGCACCCCGGCCCGCGCCCTTCATGGCCCCGGTGACGGCCAGCATCTCCTTCATCCCCGGGCCCCCCTTGGGCCCCTCGTAGCGGATGACGACTACGTCGCCGGCCTGGATGCGCCCGGCCAGGATGGCCTCCATTGCTCCTTCTTCGGAGTCGAAGACCCGGGCCGTGCCCTCGAAGCGCAACACGTCGATGCCGGCGATCTTGATGACCGCGCCCTTGGGCGCCAGCGAGCCCCGGAGCACGGCGATGCCGCCTTCGGCGTGGACGGGCCGGTCGAGGGGGCGAACAACCTCGCCGTCGGGGGCCGGGGGGTCGAGGGCCTCGAGGTTCTCGGCCACCGTGCGGCCGGTGACGGTGAGGCAGTCGCCGTGCAGGAGCCCGGCCTCGAGCAACTGGCGCATGACCATGGGCACGCCGCCCACCCGGTCGAGGTCGGTCATGTGGTAGCGACCGTGGGGCCGCATGTCGGCCACGTGGGCCACCCGGCGGCCGATCCGGTTGAAGTCGTCGATGTCGAGGTCGACCTGGGCCTCGTAGGCGATGGCCAGCAGGTGGAGCACGGCGTTGGTGGACCCACCGAGGGCGTTGACGATGGCGATGGCGTTCTCGAACGCCTCTTTGGTCATGATGTGGCGGGGGCGGATGCCCGCGTCCACCAGTGCCATCACGGCCTGGCCGCTGGCGAAGGCGAAGTCGTCCCGGCGGCGGTCGACGGCGGGGGCCGACGAGGAACCGGGCAGGGCCATCCCCATGGCCTCGGCCGCCGCCGCCATGGTGTTGGCGGTGAACATGCCGGCGCACGAGCCGATGGTGGGGCAGGCGTTTCGCTCGATGAGCGACAGCTCCTCGGCGCTGAGCTGGCCGGTGGCGTGGGCGCCCACCGCTTCGAACACACTGACGATGTCGAGCGCTTCACCCCGCTGGCCCCGGCCGGGCAGGATCGACCCGCCGTAGAGGAAGACACTGGGCAGGTTGACGCGGGCGGCGGCCATCAACATGCCCGGCAGCGACTTGTCGCAGCCGGCGAAGGTGACCAGGGCGTCGAAACGCTCGGCGTGCATCATCGTCTCGATCGAATCGGCGATGACCTCCCGGCTCACCAACGAGGCCCGCATGCCCTCGTGGCCCATGGAGATGCCGTCGGACACGGCGATGGTGACGAACTCGATCGGGTACCCCCCGGCGCCCGCCACGCCGACCTTGGCCCGCTTGGCCAGGCGGTCGAGGGACATGTTGCAGGGCGTGACCTCGTTCCAGCTGCTGGCTACCGCCACCTGGGGCTTGTCCCAGTCGTCGTCGGTCATGCCGATCGCCCGCAACATGGCCCGGGCCGGAGCCCGTGCGTACCCCTCGGTGACTTCTCGCGACAGCCTGTCCATGCCCACCGAGCTTACGGGTACGCCTCCCGCACGCGGTGCGAATTACCCGTCAGCGCCGCGCGTCAGCCGTGAGTGGCCGGCGACGTGCCCGGGCAAACGAGCCGTCGACGGGCTCAAACGGCTACGACCGACACGATCGGGTAGGGCGCAGCCAGCCGGCGGAGGTCACGAGGGTCGCCGGTCAGCACCACTGCGCCGCCACCGTCCACGCCGGTGGCCACCACGAAGGCGTCGACGGCGTCCTCGGAGCCCGCTTTCGCTGCGGCCAGGACGCCACCGGCAATCCGAGCCACCTCTCGGTCGACGTCGGCTATCACCAGGGCCTCCCGGGCGACCGCAGCGTCCACGCCGGGGTTGAAGTGTGGTCCTCGGTACAACTCGGCCAGGACGGCGGCTGACACCACCACCTCGGCGGCGCTGCGGCGGGCCGCCTCGAGGGCGTCACGCACGACCGATCGACGCCGCATAGGGCCATGCGCAAGCGCCGACACAGCCTCGGCGTCGAGGATCAGTCGGCGGGCTGGCACAGCAACGCCTCGAATCGGGCCACTCGGGCCTCGTCGACGGGGCCGTCACTGGTCTCGAGTTCGGCCAGCCACTGATCGAGCGCTGCCGCCCGGCGCAGGCGGTCCACCTCGGCCACGACGGCCTGATTCACCGCCGCGCTCAGTCCACGCGCCCCTACGCGCTGACGCAGCTCGTCGACGACGGCGGCGTCGAGGGTCACCGAGAGCTTCGTCTTGCCCGCTCGCTTGATCTGTGGCCGCTCTTCGGTCGACCCCGCTTGCTGTGCCATGAAATCGTACTTTAGTAGGATTTCGTTGCCATGGGCAGCAAACGTCGCACATCAACGAGCTTGGCCACCGTCAGAAAGGCCGAGACCCAAGGGTGTGGAGCGACCCCGGCCAGGGTGTCGGGACTGTCGGGGCCCGTGACCGCGCCCGCTCAGCGCGGCACCCGTCGTGCGTCGGCTCTACGATGCGCGGTGACCTCCGGGCGATCCCGACCCACGTGGCACCAGGTGTTGCGCCGGGCCGGTGAGGCCATCGGCTCGCCCCAGGAGGCCAGGTGGGTGGTGGAGCGGGCATCGGGTTGGGAGGGCGCGGCCCTGGTGGCCCACCTCGACGATGTCGGGCCCGACCGGGCCGTGGCCCATGCCGACGCCATGGTCGCCCGACGAGCCGGCGGTGAGCCCCTCCAGTACGTGCTCGGCCGCTGGCAGTTCCGGGAGCTGGAGCTCTTCGTCGACCGCCGGGTGCTGATACCGCGACCCGAGACCGAGATGGTGGTGGAGGCGGCGGTGGCCGAGGTGGGCGAGGTGGGCCGAGCGAGCCGGAGCCACCCCGTTGTGGTCGACCTCGGCACCGGGTCGGGGGCGATCGGCCTGTCGCTGGCCGCCGAGGTGCCGGGCGCACGGGTTTGGGCCACGGACGCCTCGGCCGACGCCCTGGCCGTGGCCCGGGCCAACCTGGCCGGCCTCGGCAGCCATGCCGCCACGCGGGTGCGCCTGGTCGAGGGCGACTGGTGGGACGCCCTCCCCGACGAGATGCGCGGCACGGTCGACGTGGTGGTGTCCAACCCGCCCTACGTGGCCGCCGGCGAGGAGCTACCGCCCGAGGTGGCCGACTGGGAGCCGGTATCGGCCCTGCGGGCCGGGCCCACCGGCCTGGAGGCGCTCGAGGTGGTGGTGGGAGGCGCCCGGGAGTGGCTCCGGCGCCCCGGGGCCCTGGTGGCCGAGCTGGCCCCCAGCCAGGCCCGGGCGGCGGTGACCATGGCCGTGGAGGCCGGGTTCGGCGAGGTCGAGGTGAAGCCCGACCTGGCCGGCCGCGCCCGGGTCCTCGTGGCGAGGAGCCGGGCGCCGGGCGTGTAGCCGCGGCGGGCGACGGGCGCACCCGCGGCAGCAGCGGGCCACGTGACGGCTACACTTTTCGCCACGCCGCGCCACGCGGTGGATTGGAGATGCAAGGCGTGCTCGCTGCTGTCGAACACACCTCCGGCCTGACGCCGGCGGACGACCACGCTGCCTCCCGACGAGGTCCGCAGTGAGCGAGTCCCCGCCCGACCGCGACTTCTGGGGTCCCGCGGCCGAGCAGTCGGCCCACTTGCTCGACCTGCCCGCGCCCGGCGCGGAGACGGGCCTCGACCTGCCCGAACCGATCCTCGACCTCCGCGAGCCGGCCGCGCCGGGCCTGGACCTGCCCGAACCGATCCTCGACCTGCCCGAGCCCCAGGTCGACCCGGCGGATCCGATCCTCGACCTGCCCGAGCCTCAGGTCGACCCCGCAGATCCGATCGTCGACGAGGGCCGAGCGATGGCGATTGACCTGCCTGAGGTCGACCGCAGCACTGCTGGCGATACGGCCGCCCCTATGGACCTCGACCTCTGGGCGCCTGTCGACGCCACCGAGACTGCCGCCGCGCAGTCGGATCGGTATCGTTTCGATGCCCCTGCGACGTTCCCGGCGGCACCGGCGGTGGCCGCCCTCGACCTGGCCCTGCCCGAACCCGCCCCCGGCCCCTCCGCTCCGAGGCTCGACCTGCGCATGCCTCCCGAGGGCCCGGCCAGCGAGCCGCCGCCGGTCGGCTCGACTGGGCCCGGCGCAGCCGACCGGCGGGCCTCCAGGGCGCGTATGGCGCCGCCGGTCTTCGCCCCCCGGGCACCATGGCGCGCCAGGGCCCGCCAAGAAGGCGCACCGAAGCTCATCGCCGCGGGCGTGGCCGCCGCCGCCGTGCTGGTCGTCGGCATCGCCGTCATGCGGAGCGCAGACAACGGTCCTGGCGGTAGCCCATCGCGTCTCGTGTCGTCGCCTCCGGGCGCGGTGTCCAAGCCGACCACGACCATCGGGCGCGCCGGCGCCCCCCTTCCCGCACCGGGCGTCCTACCCGCACCTGTCCCGGCCGTCGGTGCCGGTGGGTCACCCGGTCCCGTGGCCTCGGCCGCATCCGGCTCCGCCGGTCAGCCCAACGGCCAGTCCGCCGGCCAGTCCGGCTCTGGCACGGGCACCTCCGGCGCTGCTCCCGCCGTGCCGCGCAGCCCGTCGTCGGGCGGTTCCGGTGCCCCCGCCCCGAGCGGCGACCAGTCATCGCCCCCCCCGCCCCCTCCACCGTCGAACGTGAGGCCACCGATCGACGTCGGGAACCTGCCGCCCCCGCCCCCGCCGCCACCGCCGGTTACCTCGCCGCCGCCGGTCACCTCGCCTCCGCCGGTCACCTCGCCTCCGCCCACGGCCCCCAGGCCCACCACGCCGCCGCCCTCGCACGCCGACCTGTGTCGCTACGTGCCCCCTGAGAGGCTTGCCGAGTGCCTGGCGGCACTGGGCGGCTGACCCAGCTCCCAGCCCGCCAAGGTTGGAAACGGCGGCGCCGGCCGTGCCGCCGCTGTTCGGACCCCGGTAGCCTTTGGCGCCGGCCGGTCGGTCAGTCGCCTGAGCCGAGGATCATCCCTGCGCCCACGGTGGCGTCGGTGCCCTCGTCGACCAGGATGAAGCTGCCGGTGGTGCGGTTCCTGCGGTAGCCGTCGTAGAAGAGGGGTGCCGTCATCCGCAGTCCCACCCGGCCGATCTCGTTGAGGCCGAGCGACGTGGCCGTCTCGTCGCTGTGGAGGGTGTTGATGTCGAGGCGGTAGCGCAGGTCACACACCACCCCGCGGCACCACCGCGTGGTGTGCTTGATGGCGTACTTGCCCCCCGGCGCCATGGGGCGATGGTTCAGCCAGCACACCATGGCCTCCACGTCCTGGCCCACGGTGGGGTGGTTGCCGGGCCGGCAGATCATGTCGCCCCGTGACACGTCGAGGTCGTCGGTGAGGCGGACGATCACCGACATGCCGGCGAAGGCCTCGGTGACCGGCCCGTCGTAGGTGTCGATGTGGGCGATGCTGGTCTTGAGCCCCGACGGGAGCACCACCACCTCGTCGCCCGGCTTGATGACCCCGCCCGCCACCGTGCCCGCGTAGCCCCGGTAGTCGTGGTGGGCGGCCGAGTGGGGCCGGATCACGTACTGCACCGGGAAGCGGACGTCGATCAGGTTGCGGTCGGACGCGATGTGGACGTCCTCCAGGTGCTGGAGCAGGGGGACGCCCCTGAACCAACCCATGTTGGCCGACGGCTCCACCACGTTGTCGCCCAGCAGGGCCGACACGGGGATGAACGACAC
>JBPCNP010000071.1:0-21789 GCA_051001215.1 Acidimicrobiales bacterium | reverse complement strand
GGTCAGGACCTCCGGTTAGAGACGGTGAGCGCACCGTATGACCAGGTATGCGTCCCTCACGATCAGTAGGCCCTCTCGGCGCGGCGTGACACAGGGGTAACGGCTCGGCGCACGTCAGGTCACGACTCGGCAACGCTCAGGCCGGCCCTGGTTGACACGCGCCGTTCCGGTCTAGGTTTCCCGACATGCCTGATCAGACGGCCTCCGGCGCACCTCTCGTCGTCATGGACAAGGTCAACAAGCACTTCGGTGACCTCCACGTCCTCAAAGACATCGACATGACCGTCCACCACGGGGAGGTCGTCGTCGTCATCGGGCCCTCCGGCTCCGGCAAGTCGACGCTGTGCCGAACCATCAACCGGCTGGAGACGTACGAGGGCGGTCGCATCACGATCGACGGCCAGGACCTGCCCGAGGAGGGCAAGGAGCTGGCACGGCTGCGTGCCGACGTCGGCATGGTGTTCCAGTCGTTCAACCTGTTCGCGCACAAGACCGTCCTGGAGAACGTGACGCTGGGCCCGATCAAGGTCCGCAAGCTCAAGAAGCGCGAGGCCGACCAGCTCGGCAGGAAGCTGCTCGAGCGCGTCGGGGTGGCGAACCAGGCCGAGAAGTACCCGGCACAGCTGTCCGGCGGCCAGCAGCAGCGCGTCGCCATTGCCCGTGCCCTCGCGATGGACCCCAAGGTGATGCTGTTCGACGAGCCGACCTCGGCCCTCGACCCGGAGATGATCAAAGAGGTGCTCGACGTCATGGTCGAACTGGCCACCGAGGGCACCACCATGATCGTCGTCAGCCACGAGATGGGCTTCGCCCGTTCCGCGGCGCGAAAGGTGGCGTTCATGGACGCCGGCCGCATCGTCGAACTGGCCTCACCTGAGCAGTTCTTCAGCCACCCCGAGACCGATCGAGCTCGCGATTTCCTGTCCAAGATCCTGGCCCACTAGGGCCTCGAGCAAGAGGAGAAGCGTGATGCGCAACCATCGAACCTCCCGTCTCTGGACGGTGCCGGTCCTGGTCCTGGCCCTTGGCCTGGTGGCTTCAGCCTGTGCCAGCAGCTCCAAGAAGGCCGCTACCCCGTCCACCACGTCGGCCACGACCCCACCGACGTTCCCAGCCGGTACGGCCATGGCCGCCATCCAGGGCAAGGGCAAGATGGTGGTGGGCATCAAGTTCGACCAACCCGGCGTCGGGCTCCGCAACCCCACCAACAACGCCTTCGAAGGCTTCGACGTCGACATCGCCAGGCTCATGGCCGTCGGCATCTTCGGTGGTACGCCCGACACCCTCGGCAACAAGGTCGAGTTCGTCGAGGCGGTGTCGAAGAACCGGGAGCCGTTCATCCAGAACGGCAACGTCGACATCGTGGTGGCCAGCTACACCATCAACGACACCCGCAAGCAAGTCGTCGACTTCGCCGGGCCCTACCTTCTCGCCCACCAGGACATCCTGGTCAAGACGTCCGAGAACACCATCAAGTCCGTGACCGACCTGAACGGCAAGAAGGTGTGCAGTGTCCAGGGGTCGACGTCGGAGAAGAACGTGATCTCCAAGGCCCCGCAGGCCCAGTTGCTCTCCTTCGACGACTACAGCAAGTGCACCGAGGCCCTCACCGACGGGCGTGTCGTGGCCGTCACCACTGACGGTCCCATCCTTGCCGGCTACGTGGCCAAGAGCAACGGCGCCTTCAAGGTGCTGAACGCCCCGTTCACCGACGAGCCCTACGGCATCGGCCTGAAGAAGGGCGACGACGCCTTCCGCGCCTTCCTCAACGACCGCCTCGAGAAGATCGAGGCCGACGGCCAATGGGCCTCGGCGTTCCAGGCCACCCTGGGCAAGCTCGGGCTGGCCCTACCCACCCCGCCCCCGATCGACCGCTACAGCACCGCCGGGTCCCCGTCAGCGACCACGAGCACCACCTCCGCGGCAAAAGCGACCACGACCGTGCCAGGAGCGACCACGACGGCACCTGCGACCTCGACGACGGCCCCGGCGTCGACCACCTCGACCTCCAAGCCGTAGGCCGCCCGAGGCCGCCAACGTGCACATCGTTCTCGACAACCTGGGTGGCTACCTCGACGCCATGGTGATCACCGTGGAGCTCACGCTGTTGTCGTTCACGGTGGCGTTCGTCGTCGGTGTGCTGATGGCGGCCTTCCGGGTGAGCCCCGTGCCACCCCTGCGGGCGGTGGCCACCCTGTGGGTCGAGACCCTGCGCAACACCCCGGTCATCGTGTTGATGTACCTGTTCTTCTTCGGCCTCACCAAGGTCGGAGTGAGCTACTCGCCGTTCGTCTCGGCCGTGATCGTGCTGTCCGCCTACACCAGCACGTTCGTGGCCGAGACAGTGCGATCGGGCATCAACTCGGTGGCCAGGGGCCAGGCCGAAGCGGGCCGGGCCCTGGGCCTCACCTTTCCCCAATTGCTGGGCCTGGTCGTGCTGCCCCAGGCCCTGCGCACGGTCGTGGCGCCCCTCGGCAGCATCTTCATCGCCCTCATCAAGAACTCGGCCATCGCCGGGGCCTTCACCGTGCTCGACATCTTCGGGTTCGCCCAGAAGCTGTTGACGGCCACTGCCCAACCCATCCCCACCCTCGTCGGGGCGGCGATCGCCTATCTCGTCCTCGCCCTGCCCGCGGGCTGGGCCGTGGGACTGCTCGAGCGCCGGCTGGCGATACGGCGGTGAGGTCGGGGCGCAGGGTGGCGACGCCCAACTTCCTCGGCGACGAGCTCGGTCCCGGAGGACGCAGACGCGTGCTGGAGGTCACCGCCGCCTCCCTCGTGGTCATCGTCGCCGTCGTGGTCGTCGCCACCATGCGCTTCGCCGACAAGGGCCAGCTGCGCGCCGCCCTGTGGCGACCCCTCACCCAGTGGTCGGTCGTGCGTTTCCTCCTTGGCGGCTTCGTCAACACCATCAAGGCGGCGGCGGTGGCCATGGTCCTGGCCATGATCATCGGTGCGGTGATGGCCCTGGCCCGCCTGGACGGCCATCGGGCCGTGCAGTGGCCCGCGGGCGGCTACGTGGAGTTCTTCCGGGCCCTGCCCCTGCTCCTGCTCATCTTCTTCAGCTTCGTCGCCCTCCCGCCGATGGGCGTGCACCCGAGCGCCTTCCAGGCCTTGGTCGTCGGCCTGGCCATCTACAACGGCGCCGTCCTCGGGGAGATCTTCCGGGCCGGGATCCTGTCGCTCGATCGGGGCCAGGGCGAGGCGGCGTCGGCCGTCGGCCTCACCCATCGCCAGTCGATGACTGCGGTGATCCTCCCGCAGGCAGCCCGGCGCATGGCGCCGGCCATCGTCAGCCAGCTCATCACCCTGTTGAAAGACACCGCCCTGGGTGTCGTGATCGGCTACGACGACGCCCTGCGCCGAGCCGACAACATCGGCTCGTTCTACAACAATCGCCTTCAGGCCTACCTTTTCGTGGCCGTCTGCTACATCGCCGTCAACCTGGTCCTCAGCCGCATCTCCCACCGTCTCGAGGTCCGCCAGCAGCGACGCCTCGGAGCGGCTCCGATCGAGGTCGTCGGGGTGGAGGACCTGGCGGTGATGGGCGCCCAGGCGTCGTCGAAGATCTGACCGACCGCGGCCAGCCGCCGGAGCCCGCTCAGGGGCGGCGCCGACCGCCGATCCACCAGGCGGCGGCGAAGGCGGCGACGAAGCCACCGTTGAGCGCCGCGGGGACCACGTCGGCGCGCAGGGCCCAACCCACGGCGACCGCCGCGGTGCCCGCTTCGGCGGCGAGGAACCGGCCTGCCCGGCGCTGGCGGAACATGGGCACCGCTCGGGCCAGGGCCCAGACGGCGACGGCATAACCGACCACCAGGGCCACGTTGCCCGCCTGCTGGCGACCGGGGCTGATGGAGGCGGCGGTCACCGGGGGGCCAGCAGCCCGATTGCGTCCTGGGCCCGAGCCAGCGTCTCGGCCGCGACGGCCCGGGCCTTGGCCGCTCCCTTGGACAGGACTGCCTCGACTGCCCCTGGATCGGCGGCCAGCTCGCCGTAGCGCTCCCGCACGGGACGCAGCAGCTCGATCACCGCCGCCGCGGTGTCGGCTTTGAGGGCTCCGTACTGGTCGTAGTCGCCGGCCACGGCTTCGGGGGCCCGGCCGGTGGCGGCAGCGAGGATCTGGATGAGGTTCGACACGCCGGGCTTGTGCTCGACGTCGTAGCGCACGGTCGCCCCCGGGTCGGTGACCGCCCGCCGGAACTTTCGCTCGATGGTGCCGGGGTCGTCGAGGGCCATCACCATGCCCTTGGGCGATTCCGACATCTTCGACATCTTGGCCTCGGGGTTCTGCAGGTCCATGATGCGGGCGCCCACCTCGGGTACCGCGCCCTCGGGCACGACGAACGTCTCCCCGTAGCGGTGGTTGAAGCGCATGGCCAGGTCGCGGCACAGCTCGAGGTGCTGGCGCTGGTCTTCGCCGACGGGCACCCTGTCGGCGTCGTAGAGCAGGATGTCGGCGGCCATCAGCACCGGGTAGGTGAACAAACCCACCCGGGCCGACTCCTCGCCGCCCTTGGCCTTGTCCTTGAACTGGGTCATGCGCCGGAGCTCCCCCATCGAGGCGACGCCCTCGAGGATCCACGACAGCTGGGTGTGCTCGGGCACGTGGCTCTGCAGGAACAAGGTGCAGCGGTGGGGGTCGAGGCCGGCGGCGATGAGCACGAGAACGGTTTCGAGGGTCTTGGCCCGTAGCTCGTAGGGATCGCGAGGAATGGTGAGGGCGTGCAGGTCGACGACGCAGAAGAACGAGTCGTGGGTGTGTTGGTCGGCGACCCACTGTCGGACGGCACCCAGGTAGCTGCCCAGGTGGACGTCGCCGGTGGGCTGGATGCCCGACAGCACGCGATTCATTCGGCCGATGGTATTCCCCAGGTCGGCGGTGCTCGACCGATAACCTGCACAGGTGCCCTACGACGTCCAGACGCCGGTGTACCAGGGCCCGTTCGACCTGCTCCTCCACCTGATCTGTCGCGACGAGATCGACCTGTGGGACGTGTCGCTGTCGAGCATCGTCGACGCCTACGTAGCCGAGATCGAGCGCATCGGCACCCTCGACCTCGACGTGGCCACCGAGTTCCTCGTGGTGGCGGCCACGCTCGTCGAGCTCAAGTGCCGACGCCTGCTTCCCGGTCCCGACGACGTGGAGCTCGACGAGGAGCTGGCCCTGTTCGAGGAGCGCGACCTGCTGCTGGCCCGGCTCCTGGAGTGCAAGACGTTTCGCAACGCAGCCGCGGCTATGTCGCGCCTGGCCGCGGCGGCGGCCAACTCCCATCCCCGCACGTCGGGGCTCGAGCCCAGGTTCCTCGCCCTCACCCCCGACCTGCTGGCCGGGCTCGGCCCACTCGACCTACGGGCCGCCTGGCTGGCGGCGACCACCCCGCGCCCTGTGCCCCAGGTCGACCTCGACCACGTGGCCCCCGTGAGGGTCAGCGTGGCCGACGTGGTCGACGAGCTGGCGTCGTCGTTGCCCGGCACCGGGAGGCGCTCGTTCCGGTCGATCACCTCGAGGTTGGCCACGCGCCTCGACGTCATCGTGCATTTCCTCGCCCTGCTCGAGCTCTACAAGCAGGGCCGCGTGGAGCTCGACCAGCTCGAGAGCTTCGGCGAGCTGACCGTGGCATGGGTGGCGACGGCGTGGGTCGATGTCACGCCCGGCCTCGGCGCCTCCGACCGAGTGGACTCCTACGATGGCTGATGAGCACTTTGATGGCTGACGAGGCCAGGCGGGCAGTTGAAGCCATCCTGATGGTGGCCGAGGAGCCGGTCGAGCCCCAGTTGCTGGCCGAGCTGCTGGAGCTGTCGCTGAGTCGCGTCGAGGAGCTGTGCTCCCGGCTGGAGGCCGCCTACGTGGCCGACGATCGAGGGTTCGTGCTGGTGCGGGTGGCCGGTGGGTACCGCTTCCAGAGCCACCCCGATCTGGCTCCCTATGTGGAACGTTTCGTGCTCCAGGGCCAGACGGCCCGGCTGTCGGCGGCTGCCCTGGAGACGCTGGCCATCGTGGCCTATCGCCAGCCGGTGTCCCGGGCCCAGGTGGCCGCCATCCGCGGGGTCAACGCCGACGCCGTGGTCCGCACCCTCGAGCAGAAGGGCTACGTCAGCCAGGTCGGCCACGATCCCGGTCCGGGCCAGGCCCTGCTCTACGGCACCACCCGGCTGTTCCTCGAGAAGCTGGGGCTCGATTCCCTCGACGACCTGCCACCTCTCGCTGAGTTCGTCCCCGGGCCCGAGACGGTAGAGGCCCTGGAGCGCGGCCTGGGCGCCCGGGAACCGTGAGGGACCAGCTTGCCTCCGATACGCCGGGCGGGGTGGGGGCCCCGCCGGCAGCGGCGGGCGAGCTCCGGAGGAACCGGGTGCCCGCCCCCGGTGACACGCACGGCGAGCGGCTGCAGAAGGTGCTGGCCGCGGTGGGTCTGGGCAGTAGGCGGGCCTGCGAGGAGTTCATCGCCGACGGACTCGTCACCGTCGACGGCGAGGTGGCCGTCCTGGGGCGGCGGGTCGACCCTGACGTGGCACGCATCGAAGTCGATGGCGTCCCGCTGTCGGTGCGACCGGGCCTGGTGTACTACCTGCTGAACAAGCCCGCCGGTGTGCTCACCACGGCCGACGATCCCCAGGGGCGGCCAACCGTGGTCGAGATGGTGCCGACCGTGCCGAGGGTCTTCCCGGTCGGGCGTCTCGACGCCGAGACCGAAGGCCTGCTCCTGTTGACCAACGACGGCGATCTCACCCACCGGCTCACCCATCCGTCGTTCGGCGTGGACAAGGAGTACCTGGCCGAGGTCGAGGGCACGCCCAGCCGCGGCGCCCTGCGACGCCTGCGCGAGGGCATCGAGCTCGACGACGGCCCGACCGCCCCGGCGCGCGTCGGCCTGGTCCCACCCAATGGCCTGCGCATCGTGATCCACGAGGGACGCAACCGCCAGGTCCGACGCATGTGCGCGGCCGTGGGCCACCCGGTCATCCGCCTGGTCCGGGTCCGGATCGGTCCGCTGGCCGATCGGCGCCTGGCTCCCGGCCAATCACGCGAGCTCACACCTGCCGAGGTCCGCGCCCTCGAGACGGCGGCGTCGAGTCGTGAGGGCACAGCCCCAGTGGGTGCAGCCCCAGTGGGCGCAGCCCCAGTGGGCCCGGCGCGGCCGACCGCCAACTAACCTCCCTCGTCGTGCCTGTGGCCATTCGAGCGTTGCGTGGTGCCACAACCGTCGACGAGGACACCCCGGAGCAGGTCTCCGAGCGGGTGCAGGCGCTCATCGCCGCCATGCTGTCCCGAAACGGCGTGACCCACGACGACATCATCAGCATGATCTTCACCGCCACCGCCGACATCGTGTCGATGTTCCCCGCCTCGGCGGCGCGGGCGACCGGGCTCGGAGATGTCCCGTTGCTCTGCGCCCAGGAGCTCTCCGTGCAGGGTGCGACACCCCGGTGTATCCGCATCCTCGTCCACCTCGAGACCGACCGCCCCCGCTCCGAGCTCCGCCACGTGTACCTGGAGGGGGCCGAGGCCCTGCGCGATGACCTCCCCGGCTGACGCGCCCGGCAGTGATGTCGCCTCGCCTCGGCGGCGGGCGGCCGTGGTCGGCACCGGGCTCATCGGGGGATCGATCGGGCTCGCCCTGCGCGCCCGGGGGTGGCACGTCACCGGGTCCGACCTCGATCCCACCCGGGCTGCCCGGGCCCTGGAGCGCGGCGTCCTCGACGCGGTGGGCGACGACCCCGACGCCGAGGTGACCTTCGTGGCCACACCGGTCGGGGCCATTCCCGGCGCGGCTCGGGCCGCTCTGGCGCGGGGTGGGGTCGTCACCGACGTGGGAGGAGTGAAGGGTTCGGTGGTTGCGGCGGTGGCCGATGCCTGTTTCGTGGGCGGCCATCCCATGGCCGGATCCGAGCAGGATGGCGTGGATGGCGCCGATGCCACGTTGTTCGAGGGGGCCACCTGGGTGCTCACGCCCACCCTCGACACCGATTCCGAGGCATACACGCGGGTGCGCTCGGTGATCCGCTCCTTCGGCGCCGACGTCGTGTCCCTGCCGCCCGACCGCCACGATTCGCTGGTGGCACTGGTCTCACACGTTCCCCACCTGACCGCAGCGACGATCATGGGCCTGGCCGCCGACGGCGCCGTTGAGCACCCGGCCATGTTGCGCCTGGTCGCCGGCGGCTTCAAAGACATGACCCGGGTAGCGGCCGGCAGTCCTGGCATCTGGCTCGACATCTGCGCCGAGAACACCGACGCCATCCTCGACGGCCTCGATCGGCTGATCGGTGCCCTGGGGGACATGCGGGAGCGGGTGGCCACCGGTGACCGAGACGCCCTTCGGTCGTCGCTCGAGCGCTCCCGCCACGCCCGGGTCAATCTCCCAACCCGGATGGAGCGTGGCGTCGGTCTGGCCGAGGTGCGGGTCCCCGTACCCGACCGTCCGGGGGTCGTGGCCGAGATCACCACCCTGCTGGCCGAGCTCGACGTCAACATCGCCAACCTCGAGATCGCCCACTCCACCGAGGGCCCCCGTGGCGTGCTGGTGATGGTGGTCGAGCAGGCAGCGTTCGAGCGGGCCCGCGACGCCCTTGTCGCCCGGGGGTTCCGGCCCTCGGCGTCTCCTCTCGAGTGACGGGATGACGGCTCTGCGGGTGATGGGTGGCCGGCCACTCCGGGGCCGCGTCAGGGTGCCCGGCGACAAGTCCATCTCCCACCGGGCTCTGCTCTTCGCCGCCCGGGCCGAGGGCACCTCGGTCGTCAGGGGTCTGTCCGACGGCGACGACGTGGGGCATACCCGCGCCGCCATCGAGGCGTTGGGGGCCGAGGTCGACGGCGAGCGGATACTGGGGGGGATCGAGCGGCTGCACGAGCCCGAAGGCGTGCTCGACGTGGGCAACTCGGGTACGGGGATCCGTCTGCTGGCCGGGTTCTGCGCCGGTTTCGACTGGCTCACCGTGCTCGCCGGTGATGCCTCCGTGGCCCGCCGTCCCATGGATCGGGTGGTAGAGCCCCTGCGGTTGATGGGAGCGCTGGTCGACGGCCGCGAGGGGGGCCACTACCCACCCCTGGTCGTGCGCGGTGGAAGGCTGGCCGGCATCGACTACACCCCGCCCGTGGCCAGTGCCCAGGTGAAGGCGGCCGTCTTGTTGGCCGGCCTCGGCGCCGACGGACAGACCGTCGTGCGCGAGCCCGTCCCCACCCGGGCCCACACCGAGGAGCTGCTGGCGCTGTGCGGGGCCGACGCCGAGGTCACCCACGACCGCGATGGCGGCGGGCGTGCGGTGCGGGTGCGACCGTCGCACCTCAGCCCCTTCGAGCTCGACGTCCCCGGCGACCCCTCCCAGGCCGCCTTCTGGGTGGTCGCCGCCTGCGTCACGCCCGGCAGCGACGTGACCGTCGACCACGTGTACCTGGGCCCGGGCCGGGCCGGCTTTCTCGACGTGCTGGAACGCATGGGCGCCGACATCGAGCGGGTTGGCGACGACGAGGTACGGGCCCGGTACGGGCCGTTGCGGGGCACCGAGGTCGGTGGCGTGGAGGTGCCCGGTCTCATCGACGAGATTCCCGTGCTGGCCGTGGCCGCGGCGGTGGCCGACGGGCCCACGCTGTTCGGAGGGGCGGCGGAGCTGCGGGTGAAGGAGAGCGACCGCATCGCCACCGTGTCCGAGGGACTACGGGCCTTCGGTGCCGAGGTGGAGACCAAGGCCGACGGCTTCATCGTGACGGGGGGAAGCACCCTCGTCGGGGCCCGGGCCGACGGTCAGGGCGACCACCGCGTGGCCATGGCCATGGCCGTGGCCGCCATGGCCGTAGACGGCGAGTCACTGATCGAGGGGTGGGACGCGGTGGCTACCAGCTACCCGACGTTCGCCGCCCACCTGGTTGCCCTCGGAGGCCGTGCCCTCGGAGGCGAGGGAGGGTCATGAACGGTCCGAGGTCGAGAGTGATCGCCATCGACGGACCGGTGGGATCGGGCAAGTCCACGGTGGCCAGGGCCGTGGCCGGACGTCTGGGGCTGGCCCACCTCGATACCGGGGCCATGTACCGCTGCGTCGCTCTGGCCGTGCTGAACCGGGGCCTCGACCCCGAATCCACACCAGCCGAGGAGTTGGCCCGGGTGGCGGTCGAGGCCGTCATCGAGGTCGGCGCCCGGGTGTGCCTCGACGGTGACGATGTCACCGACCGCCTGCGTAGTCCCGCGGTCGGTCGGGCGGTGAGCGCGGTGGCTGCCTGCCCGGCAGTACGAGCCGATCTCGTCCGCCGCCAGCGGGACTGGGCGGCCGGGCGTGGGGGAGGGGTCGTCGAGGGTCGCGACATCGCCGGCGTGGTGTTCCCCGACGCCATCCTCAAGGTGTTCCTGACCGCCAGCGACGAGGAGCGGGCCCGTCGCCGCTCGTCCGACGAGGACGCCGACGCCCTGGCTCGTCGGGATCAGCTCGACTCCACCCGAACTGCGTCTCCGCTGGCCGTGGCCGACGGGGCCTGGGTCCTCGACACCACCGGGCGGAGTATCGACGACGTGGTCGACGACATCGTTGCTCGTGTGGCTGACGCCGATGGCTCCGAGGCCGGTTCTGACCGGAACGCCAGGGTTCGCCCCGACGACCCAGCGGTGACGGGGCCGCCCACGGGGGCTGCCCGTGCCCTGTACGCAGTGGTCCGGATGGTGGTGAACGGCATCTGCCGGACCTACTGGCGGGCCACCTACGAGGGGTTGGACAACATCCCGGCCTCGGGTGCCTTCGTGCTGGCGCCGGTCCACCGCTCCTTCATCGACTTCGGCCTGGTGGCGGCGGCGTCCAAGCGGCGGATCCGCTACATGGGCAAGGACTCGCTTTGGAAGGTCGGCTGGTTCGGGAGCTTCATCTCCGCTCTGGGAGCGTTCCCCGTCCGCCGGGGGGCCGCCGATCGCGAGGCGCTTCGCCGCTGTATCGACATCGTTCGCAGCGGCGAGGCGCTGGTCCTGTTCCCCGAGGGCACCCGGCAGTCGGGGCCCGTGGTCAACGACCTGTTCGAGGGTGCGGCCTACGTGGCCATCCGCACCGGCGTCCCCATCGTGCCCGTCGGCATAGGAGGCTCCGAGCGGGCCCTCGAGAAGGGCGAACGCCTGCCCCGGCCCGTCAAGGTCCACGTGGTGATCGGTGCGCCGATCGAGCCCCCACCGCCCAAGGCCAGCGGTCACCCGTCTCGTTCGGCTCTCAAACAGCTCACCGCCGACCTCCACACCGAGGTCCAGCGACTCTTCGACCAGGCCCGAGCCGCCGTCGAGCGTTAGCCGGCGAGGGTGTCGAGGACGTCGCTGGCCGCCACCCGGCGGTCCTCGGCGAAGGGCGAGGCCGACGGTGGGGGACCGCCGAGGGACAGGCTGACGACGGCATCGAGGGCGGTGAGAAGGTCGCGCAGCTCCCGCGGGGGAGGGAAGTACTCGTCCTCGTCGGTGACCGACATCAGCTCGACCCCGTCGGCCGGGGCCAGGCGGTCGACCACCGCCCGAACGAGCTCGTCGGGTGCCGACGCGCCGGCCGTGACCCCGACCACGCCCGCCAGGTCGTCGGGCAGCTCGGCGGCGGCGTTGACCCGGTGCACCCGGGGGCAGCCCACGGCCCGGGCCACCTTCTCGAGGGCCACGGTGTTCGACGAGTTGGCCGAGCCGATGACGACGATGGCGTCGGCGCGGGTGGCGATCTCGATGAGGGCGGCCTGGCGGTTGGTGGTGGCGAAGCACAGGTCACTGCGGCCCGGTACCCAGACCTCGGGAAACCGCCGCCGCGCCGCGTCGAGCACCCCGGCCCAGTCCTGGTGGCTGAGGGTGGTCTGGGCCAGCAGGGCGACGGGGCCGTCGGGTTCAGGAAGGGCACCCACGTCGGCCTCGGTCTCCACCAGGTGCACGGCCTCGGGAGCCACGGCCATCGTGCCCACGGCCTCGTCGTGGCCCTCGTGGCCCACGTAGACGATCGAGTACCCCTTGCCCGCCCGTACCTTCACCTCGTGGTGGACCTTGGTCACCAGGGGGCAGACGGCGTCGATGACGAAGCCACCGTTGGCCCGGGCTGCGGCCACCACCTCAGGACTGGAGCCGTGGGCGCTGAGCATCAGCGGCGCGCCGGGGGGGACCTCGGCCATCGAGTCGACGAAGACGACGCCCAGGCTCCGGAAGCGGTCGACGACCAAGCGGTTGTGGACGATCTCGTGGTAGCAGTACACGGGCGGTTTGAAGACCCGCAGCATCCAGGCCAGCGCCTTGATGGCCATCTCCACGCCCGCACAAAACCCACGCGGCGAGGCGAGGAGCACTCGCTCGACCCGGCTCGGCGCCGGAGGGGGGACGTTGTCCACTCGTCGCCAGAGTAGTGCCCCATCGGGCTGTTCATCGGCGCCGGCCCGACCTGGGAGCCGGCTGAGGTTTGTAGGAATAGGGGCTCGGCTAGGTTGACTGGGCTGTGAGGATCATCGAGGAGGCCCAGTTCGACACGGTCCGCGAAGGCGAGATCCCCTCCCACGTGGGCTGCATCATGGACGGAAACGGGCGCTGGGCCCTCATGCGGGGACTGGTCCGCATCCAGGGCCACCAGGCGGCCGAGGAGTCGGTTGTCTCCACGGTGGACGCCGCCCTCGATCTCGGAGTCGACTGGCTCTCGGTGTACGCCTTCTCCACCGAGAACTGGGCCCGAGACGGGGCCGAGGTCTCGTTCCTGATGAGCTTCGACGAGTGGTTGTTGCGGCGGGCCCGGCGCGACGAGCTCAACGAGAAGGGTGTCCGCATCCGCTTCGTGGGCCGTCTCGACGACCCCCAGATCCCCCAGAAGTCCCGCGATTGGCTCCTTGAGACCGAGGACCTCACCAAGGGCAACGACCGCCTGCAGCTGTGCATCGCCTTCAACTACGGCGGCCGGGCCGAGATCGTCGATGCCGTGCGGGCCCTGGCCGCCTCCGGCCAGGGCCTCACCGACCTCACCGAGGAGGAGTTCGCCGGTCACCTCTACGTGCCGGAGATGCCCGACATCGACCTGGTCGTGCGCACGTCGGCCGAACACCGCCTCTCCAACTTCTTCATCTGGCACAGCTCCTACGCCGAGTTCGTCTTCACCGAGACGCTGTGGCCCGACTTCCGGGGCTGGCACCTGTACTCGGCGGTGGCCGAGTACCAGACCCGCCGTCGGCGGATGGGTGCGGCCACGGTTGAAATGCCGTGAGCGCCCGATGAGAACCGAGGACCTGGCCTCCCTGCTCGGCATCGCCGACCTGGCCGAGAACCTGGTGGAGGTCGAGCTGGGCCTGGGACAGGCCCTGCGTTCGGACAACACCTACCTGTTCGAGCCCGGGCTGCGGGTGGTCGAGGCCGGCGGCAAGCGCCTTCGGCCGGTGCTGGCCATCGCCTCGGCGGCGGCCGTGGCCGGAGACGAGTCGTGGAGCCGAGATGTGAGGTCGGGCGCGGTGTCGGTGGAGCTGGTCCACGTCGGGTCACTGGTGCACGACGACATCATCGACGAAGCCGATGAGCGCCGCGGCGTTCCCACCGTCAACCACATCGAAGGGCCGAGCCACGCCATCCTCGTGGGTGACTACCTGTTGGCCCGGGCCGGCGTGGAAGCGGCACGGGTCTCCAAGGAGGTGGCCGAGGTGTTGGCCGAGACCATCGCCGACCTGTGCGACGGTCAGAGCCGCGAAACGGTCGATCTGTTCAATGTCGACCGCCAAGTCGACGCCGTGCTCAGGTCGGTGAAGGGCAAGACGGCCGCCCTGATGCGGGCGTCGTGTCGTATCGGCGCCCTGTGCACGGGCTACACGGGAGAGCAGGTCGAGGCGTTGAGCCGCTTCGGCGAGGCCTTCGGCATGGCCTTCCAGATCGTCGACGACGTGCTCGACATCGTGTCGACGAACAGGGCCATGGGCAAGCCCGTGGGCAACGACCTGAAGGAGGGCGTCTACACCCTGCCCGTGCTCTATGCCCTCCAGCACGACCACGACGACCACCTGCGCTCCCGGCTGGGCCAGTTCATCAGCGACCCTGCGTCGTTGAGCGAGTTGCTCGAGTTGGTGAAGGCCAACGGCGCCGTCGAGCGGGCCCTGGACGTGGCCCGGCGGTTCAACGCCACGGCGGCCGAGGCGCTGTCCACCGTCGACGGAGGGCGGGTCGTCGCCGGGTTGGCCAAGCTCCCGGACGCCTACCTGGAGTGGGCCCTCAGCGAGCGCACGGCGGGCACCTACACCCTGGTGGGGTGACCCCCCGGGCGGCCGGCGTTGCGCCGAGCAGAGTCGTACGCTGGGCCTGCCGCCATCGTGCGGCCCGGAGGAGCGCTCATGAGCACGTGGAAGCGAAGCGGCGAGATGACCGCCAAGACGTGGTCGGTCATCAAGGAACATCCCCAGTTGTTGCGGTTTCCTGCTTTGGCGGCGGTGTACGGGGCCTTGGCCGCCTTCATCTTCATGGCTCCGGCGTTGGCCCTGGCGGCGTTGTCCGACAGCACGGTCGCCCTTGCCGGCGCCGGCGTGCTGTTCTTCATCGGGGCGTGGGCGGCGACCTTCGTGGGCTTGCGCTACCTCGCCGGGTTGGTCTTCGTGGCCGACTCATTGTTGCGGGGGGAGCCGGCCAGCTTCGACGACGGCATGCGGGTGGCCGCCGAGCGCACCAGGGCCCTCGGCCTGTGGGCGCTGATCAGCGTGGTCGTGGGGTGGATCCTGGGAGCCATCGAGGGGGGCGGCGACGAGAACGTCGTCGTCACCATCTTCCGGGTCCTCGTGGCCACCATCTTGTCGGCGGCGTGGTCGCTGATCACGTTCTTCGTGCTGCCCATCATCGTGCTCGAAGATGTGGGCGCCCCCGCCGCCATGAAGCGGTCGGTCGCTGTCATCCGCGACAAGTGGGGCGACGCAGTCACCGGCTCGTTCCGTATCGGGATGCGCATCCTGTTGACGTTCCTCCTGCCGGGGCTCGTCCTGCTGGCCGTCGCCTTCGGGTTGGCGGTCGGGGCCGGCGGGATGATCGGGGTCTCGTTGGGCGTGGCCGTGGGCCTGGTCGGCGTGGGCCTGATCATCGTGGGCGTGGTGCGCCAGACCGCGGCCCGTCAGGTGTTCGGGGTGGCGCTGTACCGGTACGCGTCGAGCGGCATAATCCTCGGCCGCTTCACCGAGGACGATCTCGTGTCGGCCATCGGCCCCAGGAAGGCCAGGCGGGGCCGGCGTTAGCGGCTGCGGTTGGCGACCGCTGGTCGACCGCGCCCGACTCCGGCTCGGCGACGATCCACTTCAGGAACGCCGAGGTGTCGAGGTACCAGGCGCCGCAGATGCATGCTGTTGCAGTTCACGCACGCCGATCGTGTCCAGATGCGTCAAATGTCGTACTTCTCGGACACGTCGTCGTCGGGCAGGGAATCCTGCGCACCCGCAGGGCCGTATCCTTGTCTGTGCCCTCTCCGCTGGTCGTCGCCGTCGCGCCCGGTTCGCCGGCGGAGCAGGCCGGGCTGCTGGCGGGTGACGAGGTCGTGTCCCTGAACGGAGTGCGACCGCGCGACGTCATCGAATGGCAGCTGCTCACCGACGAGGCCGAGCTCTCCATGGAAGTGAGTCGGGGGGGACTCGACCTCGATGTCAGCGTGTCCAAGGCCGAAGGCCAGGGCCTGGGCATCGAGGTGTCGTCGGCCCTGTTCGACCAGGTGCGCACCTGTGACAACCACTGCGAGTTCTGCTTCATCTTCCAACTGCCGCCCGGGCTGCGGAAGAGCCTGTACGTCAAGGACGACGACTACCGCCTGTCGTTCCTCTACGGCAACTACACGACCCTCACCCGCTTCACCGAGCTGGACCTGGAGCGGGTGGTCACCGAACGCCTGGGCCCGCTCAATGTGAGCATCCACGCCACCGACCCCGAGGTGCGCTCACGCATGTTGAGCAACCGACGGGGAGCGACCAGCCTGCGCTGGCTGCGGGCCCTGCTCGACCACGGCATCGAGGTGCACGGCCAGGTCGTGGTGTGCCCCGGGGTGAACGACGGCGATGTCCTCGAAGACACGCTCTGCGGCGTCCTCGACCGCTTTCCCGAGCTGGCCACCGTGTGCGTGGTGCCCCTGGGCATCAGCCGGTGGTCGCCGGCCGCCTCGTTGCGAGCCCACACCGTCGCCGAGGCCGCGGCCGTGGTCGACACGGTCGCTGCCTGGCAGGAGATCTTTGCCTCGGCAGTCGGGCGACGCGTGGTGTTCGCGGCCGACGAGTACTACCTGCTGGCCGGTCGGCCCTTCCCGGCCGCCGAGTGCTACGAGGGCTTTCCTCAGCACGAGGACGGGGTGGGGATGGCCCGGGCTTTCGAGGCCGAGCTCCGCGGAGACACTGACGAGAGCCTGGGCACCCAGCCGGGGTTCTTCGCCTGGGTCGACGGCGCCGGACCCGACGGCTACCGCGCCCCGCGGGCCGACACTGCCATCGAGCCGGTGCCTGCCACCCACGACGAGCGCCCGGTGGCCATTCTCACCGGCGAGTACGGCGCCCGGGTGCTCGCTCCCCTCGTTGCCGACCTGGGCCGGCCTGACGTGCGGGTGCTGGGCGTGGCCAACACCTTCTTCGGGGGCAACATCGCCGTCACCGGCCTGCTGGTGGGCGCCGACCTGGCCCCGGTCCTGGCCGCCGAGCCCGAGGGTCACCGCTACCTGCTTCCCGACGTGTGCCTGTCCAAAGGCGTGTTCCTCGACGGCACCAGCCCCGGCGACCTACCCAGACCCGTCGAGATCGTGGCCACCGACGGCGTGGCCCTGCGCAGGGCCCTTGCTCTTCCTGTCACCACCGGCGCCGGCACCCCGCTCAGAGGGCCGCTCGGGCCCACGCCGGCCGTCACCACCGGCGCGGGCACCCCGCTCAGAGGGCCGCTCGGGCCCACGCCGGCCGTCACCACCGGCGCGGGGGTCTGAGATGCCGCTTCCCGTGGTCGCCGTGCTCGGGCGCCCCAACGTCGGCAAGTCGACGCTGGTCAACCGCATCGTCGGCCGCCGCGAGGCCATCGTCGAGGAGCGCCCCGGGGTCACGCGCGACCGCAAGGTCCTCGAAGCCGAGTGGGCCGGTCGCCAGTTCCAGATCGTCGACACGGGCGGGTGGCTCGACAGCACCGACACCCTTGATGCCCAGGTCAGCCGGCAGGCCGAGCGGGCCGTGTCGGGGGCGGCGGTGGTGCTCCTCGTGGTCGATGTGACCGTGGGGATCACCGACGACGACGATCGCGTGGCCGCAGTGCTGCGCCGGGCCCTGCGGGCCAAGGAACGGGCGCCGGCGGTGGTCGTGGTGGTCAACAAGGTGGACAACGCCAACCGGGAGGTCGATGCGTGGGACTTCGGTCGCCTCGGCCTGGGGACTCCGTTCGCGGTGAGCGCCCTCCACGGGCGGGGCAGCGGCGACCTCCTCGACATCGTGGTCGCTGCCCTCCCCCCGCGGTCGGCCGAGGAAGAGGCGGCCGACGCGGGAATAGAAGCCGATGCCGGCGTCCCGGCCGTGGCCATCGTGGGCCGGCCCAACGTGGGCAAGTCCACCCTGTTCAACAAGCTCATCGGCGACGAGCGGTCGGTGGTCCACGACGCGCCCGGTACCACCCGCGACAGCATCGACACGATCGTTGAGACCCCGGACGGCCCCATCCGCTTCGTCGACACCGCAGGGATGCGACGCCGCAGCCGCATCGGCGATGGCCCCGAGTACTACTCGTTGGTGCGCGCTCTCCAGTCGATCGACCGGGCCAGTGCCGCCCTGTTGGTCATCGACGCGGCCGAGGGGGTCACCCACCAGGATCAGCGCCTGGCCGAGCGCATCGACGCGGCCGGCAGTCCGGTCGTGATCGTGTTGAACAAGTGGGACCTCCTCGACGCCGAGGGCCGGTTGAAGGCCACCATCGACCTCGAGGACCGCCTGGCCTTCCTCGGCTACGCGCCCGTCCTCAAGACCAGCGCCCTGTCGGGTATGGGCGTGCACAAGCTCATGCCGGCGCTGTCCGAGGCCATCGAGGCCTACCACCGGCGGGTGCCGACCCGAGAGCTCAACGATGTCGTCCAGGCCGCCCAGGCCGCACACCCCGCGCCGGGGGCCCGCGTCCTGTATGCCACCCAGGGGGCCGTCGACCCGCCCACGTTCACCCTGTTCAGTGACAAGACGCTGCACCCCACGTGGCTTCGGTTCCTGGAACGCCGCATCAGGGAGCACTTCGGGTTCGGCCCCACGCCACTCGAGTTGCGGGTCCGCAAACGAACCGGGTAGACAGACCGCTGACCTTGGGCGGCTCCTGCGAGGCCACGGTCGGCACCGTCGCTCCGATCGTCGTATCATCGCCACCGCTATGATCGCGACCCCAGTTCTGCTGGTGGTGGCCTTTGGCTGCCTGGTCGCCGGCGCCATCTGGGGGCGGTCTGCGCTGCGCCTCGAGCGGTCGTGGCGTCGGATCAAGGAGATGAGCGGCCCGGGGCCGTCGGTGGCCGCCGACCTGGCTCGCTCGGCGTATCGCAAGGAGGTCCACAACACCCTCATCTACGCCATCGCCGCCGTCACCGCGGCATTGGGCGCGGTGAGCACCAACGGCTGGTTGAACGCAGTGCGCCTGCTCCTCGCCGTCCCCATCGCCATGACCATCATCTACGGGCGCAGGTTCATCCAGGAGGCCGACCTCATCGAGGAGCGGGCCAGCCTCGAACGCAAGGCCGAGGAGACGTTGTCCCAGGACGAGCTGGCGCCCCGGCGCTGGGCCGCCCGCCTGGCTCCCCAGGACCTGCCCCCGGTCGAGGGGTTCGAGGTGGGCCAGGTGTACGAGGCCGGCACCGGGCTCATGGCCGGGGACTTCTACGACGTGTTCCCCTCCGGTGACGGGCGGCTGGCGGTGGTGATCGGCGACGTGTCCGGGCACGGCATCGAGCCCTCGATCACCGCCTTCCAGGTGAAGTACCTGCTGCGCGTGTTCCTGCGCCAGTACCGCGACCCGGCCCAGGCGCTGGAGGAGCTGAACGCCCAGATCTCGCCCCAGGTGCGCGAGGAGGAGTTCGTGTCCATGTGCGTGGCCGTGGTCGACGTGGAAGCGGGCACGCTGCGCTGGGCCTCGGCCGGTCACCCTCCGGCGTGGCTGTGGCACGACGGCGACGTGCGCCCGCTGCGCTCGACAGGGCCCATGCTGACCCTCGACCCCAAGGGCACCTACCTCAGCCGCGAGGTCCCCCTGGAGATGGGCGACCTCGTGCTCTTCTACACCGACGGCCTGGCCGAGGCCCGCTCGGGCGGCTCCTTGTTCGGCGAGGACCGCATCGCCGGGGCCATACGCCGGGACCCCCGGATGCAGGCCGACGTGTTGTGCAAGTCGCTGCTGGCCGCGGCCCGCAACTTCGCCAGTCAGCCCCTCACCGACGACGTGGCCATCCTGGCCATTCGCAGGGTCTGAACCGCTGCCCTGGTGCGATCCCTGTAGCCGCTACTGGCCCGGCAGCCAGTTGGGCGAGGGAGGGGAGTGCCCCGACTGCGACACGGTCATCGGCAAGCCCCCCCGGGCGCCGTGGCACTTCAAGCTGTTATTGGTTGCGACCGTGATCTACCTGGGTTGGCGGGCCGTGCAGGGCATCGAGTGGCTCGTGCACAACCTGTGAGAACCAGGCGTGGTCGGGCTTGGCGTGAACTGGTCACCGGTCGGGGCTGGTCGGGGCGGTAGAGTGGCGGTCTCGGGCTGTGGCGCAGCTTGGTTAGCGCGCTTGACTGGGGGTCAAGAGGTCGGGAGTTCGAATCTCCCCAGCCCGACGAGAACATCCCTGGTCAAAGGCCACATCGGCCGACATACCCGGCGGGAATCGAGCCCAGGGGAGCAACACAGGGAGCAACGCCGGGGACGACAACGGCTCCTTGTTTCCGGGCGATCTACCCCCCTCACCGATGTCACTGTCGGGGAGTGGGTGCAAGAAAGGCGCACATCTGCGGAAATCTTGCAGCCCCCCCTCACCCACCTCACCGACCAGCTCGCCCTGACCAACGGCCTCACCGCCTACACCCACGTCTCGGCGCTCACCGACCTCGGCACCACCGAGATCACCGGCTGCGCTGCGGCGAGGCCCTGTCGTCCTCAGCGGCAGCCACGACGGCCTTGGCCTTGGCGTAGGACGTGCGGCCCATGCCGACGGCCTTGGCGACCTTCGTCCGGGCGCGGCGGTCCTCGGGACCCTCGGCCAAGTTGGCCGAGGGTTGCTTCACTCCAGCGGTCATTCGCTCTTTCGCCTTGGCCGACTCGATGGCGGCGATGCGCTCACCGAGCGCCACGGCCTCACCGCCCCGCCGCCCACGCCTCGACCTCGGGACGCAGCCAGAGCAGGCAGCGTCCGGCACCGAGGTCAACTACCGGCGCCGGGAAGTCGGCGTGACGTCGTCGATACGTGCTGACGCTCGACCGATGGCTAAGCCCGAGAATGTCCGCGACGCCGTGCGCATCGACCAAGGCTTCGGGGGCGATCTTGTCGCGCTCGGTCGGCGTGCCGCTCTCGACGTAGAGCCAGATGACTGTCAGCTCCTGCGATGGCTGCGACACCATGGCGCCCAGCTCCTGCGATGGCTGCGACACCATGGCGCCAGCCGGGTACCTCTGGTCGTTCCCACGGGACGGGTGGATGCACGTCCTCGGCTCGGGTCGGATGGACGACGGGGTGGATGTGTGCTCGTGGGAGTGCCTGGCGACGGTGGTGGCCGCCAGGATCGCCGAGGGAGCGACGCTGTGAGACCGCTCGGCCGCGACCTCTAACGTCGCTCCGTCAGCGGCCCCCGGTCGACGTCTCCGCCGGACGTCCCGGGGGTCGCTGCGCGTCGCTTGGCTCCACATCTTGCGCCAGTCGCGTTGCGCGTCGAAGTGGCGCGCCGGAGCACCGTCCGCCATTGTTCCGACGGCCACGCCGGGTGTTGTTCGGATCGGGTTGGCAACCGGATTGGCGCGAGCGGTCGGTTTTAGCTTGGCCCTCGGTGAGCGCATCGCCGCCATCGACGACAGCCGGGCGGTCACTGTCGTTCGTGTGGGTCCTCCTCTGGGCGGGGGATCGCCCAGATCGAGAACATCGAGGACGCCTTCTCGGCGTCGGCGTCGCCGGTCGTCAGGTCGACAATCAGATGCAGCAGGTCGGCGTCACTGGGATTGAAGTCGTAGCCGTTGAGGGCATAGAACACGGCGACGGCGAGTAGCGAGGTGCGCTTGTTGCCGTCCAAGAACGCGTGAGCCTGGCAGACGCCTTGACAGAGCGCGGCAGCCATCCTGTGGATGTCTGCGCCGCCGTACGCCTCGATGTTGCGCGGCCTGTTCAGAGCCGAGTCGAGCTTCCCCTCGTCGATGAGCCGCGCGTCTACGCGCGAGTCGTGGAGCGCTACCACGTCATCGATCGCGAGGAAGTTCGTCACAGGCCGGCCAGCTTGTCCAGAACTGTGCTGTGCCGTTCGTTGGCGGCACGGGCGATCAGGTCGATGAGCTGCTTGCGGTTGGCGCGCAGGTACTCTTCGAGCACGCTGATGATGAGAGCGTTGGCGCTCTCGCCGGTGGCTGCTGCCGCGGCGCGCAGGGTCTCGTAGGTGTCCTTGGGCAGCCGCAGCGGGAACTGGTGCGTTGTGGAGGCGGTGGGAGCTGTCACAGTCACGGTGATATCACGATATCACCGCGCGCACCATGGCGGGGAGATGACAATTCCGGTCACACGGATCGCCGAACCCGACGACGACGGCCGGGCATAGACCACGTGTTGCGCCAGCAACCTGTGGTGGTGGTTGCGGGCTGGTGTCGGCACGCCGCCGACACCGCAGCCATCGACGGTGCGCGCGCCGCAACGGCGCCATGC
>JBPCNP010000070.1:0-2740 GCA_051001215.1 Acidimicrobiales bacterium | reverse complement strand
GTACGGTCTTGTCCACGGTGGTGGTCCCCTTCTGTTGGTGTTCTTGGCGAACGCCCAGTACCTACCAGCCGGCAGGTCTCAGGCGGGGGACCACCACCTCATTTCAACAAGGTCCGGGACAACCTCCTGATCGCCGGCAGGCCGGCGGCGGCGCTGTCAGCCAGGGCAGCAACAAGAGCCGAGTCGGGTGGCACGAGGAGATCACAGATGTAGTCGTCGACGGCGGTCCAGAGGTGAGAGGTCATGTGCGCCAGTCTCACCGACGGCCGAGTCCTGGATGCGCTGCACATGAGCGGAGGCGCTGCTGACCGGGGCCGCCGCCCGGTGCAATTCGCCGCGTGCTGGCACGATCCGAATCGGCAGTACAACGAGGTTCTTTGGCGTGGGCGATGGTGCAGGAAAGAGCTCGCCCACGTTTGCATGCACGACACGGCCATGGCCATGAACCGGGACCTGGTGGAGATCGAGGCCGAGAGCGTCGCCTTCATCGTCTGCAATGCCCTGGGCATTGACACCGCGGCCTACACGCTTCCGTACGTAGCGGGTTGGGCGGGCGGCGATGTGGGCAAGGTCCGGCGCACCGCCGAGCGGGTCATCACCACCGCCCAGGCCGTGCTGGGCGCCATGGCCCCGGCAGTAGAGCCGGCACCGGCAGTCGAGCCAGCCTCGCCAGTCGAGCCAGCCCTGGCGTCGTGACCGGCTCCACCTCCACCTACCGAGTCAGCGTCGCCGGCGGCCTTCGGGTGGCTGCCGGCCCGCTGGCCCTGGTGGCCGCCAACGTCGCCGCCCTCGCTACCCGGGGCTACCGGGTGTGGGTGCGCGATCCCGACGACCGGGTCGCCGCCATCTACGTCGACGCCGACCAGATCCACCTGACCTTCCACCCATGCCCGGGCGCAGACCCGATGCCGCCGCCCTGGGTGGGCCGGCTCTCGGACCTTGTGGCCGAGATCAGCAACACCCCAACCAACCAAGAGAGGAGCACCACCCCATGACAACCACCACCACCACCGAGACCGAGACCATCTATCAACTGCCGGTCGAGGCCGTTACCCCCGACCCCGGCAATCGCAAGGCGGAGCCCGACCCGCAGTTCGTTGCCTCCGTCCGCACTCACGGCGTCATGCAACCCCTGATCGTCACCCCCCACAACGACGAGGTGGGTTCCTATCGTCTCGTCTGTGGCGAGCGCCGACTGCGGGCCGCCCGTAAGGTGGGCCTGACGACGGTGCCGGCCATCGTGCGGAACCTGAGCGAGCAGGAGGTTCTCGAGCAACAGCTCGTCGAGAACATCGAGCGCCAGGACCTCCGCCCGACCCAGGAGGCCGTGGCCATGGCCCGGCTCATCGAGCTGTCCATGACCCAGAAGGCGTTGGCCAAGCGCATCGGCCGCTCCGCCGGCTACGTCAGGGACCGCCTCAAGCTCTTGGAGCTGCCGACCAAGGCTCGGCGACTGGTGGACGACGACGTCCTCAGCATCGAAGACGGCCTGGCGCTCGTGGCCCTCGTCGACCACCCCGAGGCTCTCGGCGACGTCCTCGCCGACATCGACAACGGCCGCCACGGCAACGTCGAGTGGATGGTCTCGGCGGCCCTGCGCCAGCTGGAGGCCGACGCCAAGGTGGCAGCGGCACGGGCCAAGGCCGAGGCCAAGGGCCTGCAAGTCGTCGACCACGAGGGCTATCAACCCGCCAGCTACGTCGAGATCGGCAGCTACCGGGGCCTCGACGTCGATGCCAAAGCCCACGCCAAGGAGCCCTGCCACGCCGTGGTCATCGGGCCCCGGGACGGAGCGATCAACCCGGTGTGCACCGATAAACGTCGACACGCGAAGAAGGGGGCCAGCTCGGTCAAGACGCCGACAACGGCCGGTCCCGACGTCGAGGCCCGGGCAGAGAAGGCGGCTCGTCGGGAGGCCACCGAGCACCGGCGGGAGTTCGTGGCCACAGTGCTGGGCGGGCGTATCTCCAAGGCCGACGTGCTGGCCCTGGTGCTGCCCAACTACCTCGACGACGCCAATGCCAACGAGCAGGCGGCCATCGCCAAGCTGCTCGGGGTGGAGCCGGCCGAGGCCGACCGCTACGACCGGTGGGGGGCTGTGCTCCGGGAGTACGCAGCCATCTCGGAGACATCTCGGCTGCGGGCCTGCCTGGCCTTCTCGATCTTCCAGGGCGAGGACGCGCTGAACGGCGGTTGGGCCCATGAGCGGGCCGAACGCCACCGGGCCTTCCTGGCCGCCAAGGGCTACGAGCCCACGGCCTATGAGGTCGACCAGGCCGCCGACGCCGCACGTCGCCACGAGGAGTCCCTGGCCCGCACGGCCGAGTTCCGAGCCGAGGTGGCCCGGGCCGAGCAGGCGTTGGCCGAGCCCGACGACGGCGCCGGCGACGACGCGGCCCAGCAGGACGGCGAGGCGGCCTCGGAGCCCGACAACGAGGACAGTTCCGTCCTCGACGACGAGGGGGTGAGCCAGGCCGAGTAGCTCACCGCTCGCTCCTGTCAACCCCCAGCTGCTGGCCACGGTTGGGGATTGACAGGCACGCCCCGGGCTCGACCGAGAGGGCCTCTGCTGTCCTTCCTGCGGGGGCCCTCCCCCGCAGTACCACGACCGTGGGGCTCCTTCTGGAAAGGGGCCTCCGGGACTCCGCTGGCGCTACGTTCCTCGGCGCCCTGCGGGCAGACCCTTGCCAGCGTCCCAGGTCGTGGTGGGTCCAGCTGACGGTCCCGGACACGCCGGGAC
>JBPCNP010000069.1:0-47344 GCA_051001215.1 Acidimicrobiales bacterium | reverse complement strand
GTACGGTCTTGTCCACGGTGGTGGTCCCCTTCTGTTGGTGTTCTTGGCGAACGCCCAGTACCTACCAGCCGGCAGGTCTCAGGCGGGGGACCACCACCTCATTTCAACAAGGTCCGGGACAACCTCGTTCCAGGTTGGGGACATGGGCCCGTCCTACCCAGCCATACGCCAACCCGAACGTCGTCGGATCAACCCCGGGCCGACCTCACCCCCCGAGCTCGTCGGCCAGGGCCAACCACCGTTCCTCGAGCTCGGCGACCCGGGCCTCGGCGGCGGCCAGCTGCTCGGCCAACACGGCCAGACCGGTGTGGTCGGCGGCCCGTCCCAGCTCGACGCCGAGCCCGTCGCGGCGGGCGGTGACATCGGCGAGGTTGCGCTCCGTCTCGGCGATGAGTCGCCGCACCGTGCTCGGCGATCTTTCCTTTCTGGCCGGCGGGGCGCCGCCGTCGGCTTCGGTCGGGGACGCGTCGGCGCGGGGCGCGGCCGTCGCCGCCAGTGGCTTGCGGCGCCGGTCCTGCAGGCGGGTGGCTTCGTAGACGGCGAACCCGCCCGGTGGCACGCTCGTCCCCCCCCGGCCGTCGAGCACGAGGACGTCGTCGACCGTGCGCTCGAGCAGGGCCCGGTCGTGGCTGACGACGACAACCGCGCCTGGCCAACCCTCGAGATGGTCCTCCACCACACGAAGGGTGTCGAGGTCGAGATCGTTGGTGGGCTCGTCGAGGATGACCACGTTGGGCAGGTCGGCCAGCACCAGGAGGAGCTGGAGCCGGCGCCGCTCACCGCCCGACAGCGTGGCGATGGTCGCCCACTGGGCGTCGTCGTCGAACCAGAAGCGCTCCATGAGCCGGGCCTGCTCCCAGCTCGGCTGGGCGGCCTTGCCGGCCACGGCGTCGCGCACGCGCAACGTGGGGTCGAGGTCCCGGCCGACCTGGTCGTAGTACCCCATGCGCACTGTGGTCCCGATCTCCACCCTCCCGGCCGTAGGCGCCAGCCGTCCGGCGACGATGTCGAGCAGCGTGGACTTTCCCGAGCCGTTGGGGCCGACGATACCGAGGCGCCCGCCGGGTGCGAGGTCGAGGTCGAGGTCGGCGAACAGCCAGGGGTCGCTGCCGTAGCGGTGGCCCACCCCATGGAGCACCACCACCTTGTCGCCCAGTCTCGGGGTGCCCGCTCCCCGGCGGGCGGCGTCGAGGTCGAGGGTGCCGGGACGATCGGGCGGAGGCGGACGCCCGTCGACGATGGCGGTGGCGCTGGCGATTCGGGCCTTGGACTTGCGCGTGCGCGCCGGTGCGCCCCGTCGCAGCCACGCCAGCTCGACCCGGGCCAGGTTCCGCCGCACGGCCTCGGCGCTGGCGTCGGCATCGGCTCGCTCGACCCGGGCGTCGAGATAGGACTGGTAGCCGCCGTCGTGCACGTAGCCGTGGCCCCGGTCGAGCTCCAACACCCGCGTCGTCACCCGGTCGAGCACGTGGCGGTCGTGGGTCACCAGCACCAGGCCGCCACCGAAGCGGGACAGGCGGTCCTCCAACCAGCTGACAGCCTCGAGGTCGAGGTGGTTGGTGGGCTCATCGAGGACCAACAGGTCGACCTCGGCCACCAGGACGCGTGCCAGGGCGACCCGCTTGGCCTGGCCGCCCGACAGGGTGGCCACATCGGCACCGGCCAGGGGCGCCATCCCCAGGCGGTCGAGGATGGCCGCTGCCTCCCAATGGCTCCCGACGGCCGCCCCGACAGTGCCCGCAGGCAGCACCGGGCGCTGGCTGAGAAACTCCACCCGCACTCCCCGGCCCCGGCGCACCGTGCCCTCCTCGGGCTCTGCCTCCCCGGCCAGGACGCGCAGCAGCGTCGACTTCCCGCCTCCATTGCGCCCGACCACCCCGAGTCGGTCACCTGACGCCACGGTGAGCGACAGCGCCTCGAACAACGGCCGATCAGGACGCCGGGCGCCCACATCGGTGAGGTCGACGAGGATCATGGTCCCCTCGGGATAGCACAGCCCAGCCACCACGCCGGGTCCGCACGATCACCACATCGGCGCGGCAACGTCGAACAAACGAGAACAGGGTGATATTGGCTAGCTCAGCCGCCAGGCGCCGCCGTGCGCCGCAGGGTCACCACCTTGCAGGTCAGCGGTCCCTTGGCGTCGACGGCTCCCGTGGTGTTCCAGGGGCCGGTGCCGCCGGGGTCGACGCTCCCGACCGTGTCGACGCCCTCAGCCACGCGGTTGCCGCTGGAGTCGTAGAACCCGATCCGCAGGAAGAACGTGCTGCTCTCGGACGACGTGTTGCGAACCTCTCCCTTGGCCGTCGGCTTGCCTCCGCCCGGGTCGGCGTTGCAGGCGCTGATCGTGGCATCCGTAGTCGACTTGCTGGTCCCGCAGCCGGCGAGCACGGCGGCAGCCACGGCCACTGCCGACAGGAAGCGAAGTGACCTGAACACGGTTGTCTCCTTCTTCGCTGACGTCACGCCGGGTTGTCCCCCGACCGACTGGACACTACCCGTCGCATCCTGGCCGTAACCCGCCCGGCTCTACCGGTGAGGCGAACGTCTGTTCGGCTACACTGACGGGGTGGCAACACCGCCGCCAGGCTTGCGATGGCAGCTCGCCGGAAACGACCCTCAGGGGGCGCTGTTCGAAGAGGTCGAGCGCCATGTCGGGCGGGGTGAGTACCGGGGAATGGAGTTTCTCCACGTCCGGGCCCGCCTGGTCATCAACGAGGTGCCCAAGGCGTCGTCCATGCCTTTCCGATTCACCATCAACGCCTACCGAGGCTGCAGCCATGCTTGCACCTACTGCAACCCTCGCTCGGCCCACCCACGAGTACCTGGGCATGAACGCGGGAACCGATTTCGAACGTCGCATCGTGGTCAAGATCAACGCCGTCGAGCGGGTGCGGGCCGAGCTGGCTCCCGGCAAGAGGGCGGGCGATCACCTCGCCATGGGCACCAACACCGATCCCTACCAACGCTGCGAGGCCAAGTTCCGTCTGACCCGCGGCATCGTGGGCGAGCTGGTCGCAGTGGCCAACCCCTTCTCCATCCTCACCAAGTCCACCCTGGTCCTGTCCGACCTCGAGCTTCTGGCCGAGGCGGCCGGCGCACCTCGGTGCGGGTCAACTTCTCGATCGGCACCCTCGACGAGGACGTGTGGCGGTCGACCGAACCCGGCGCTCCTCATCCGCCGCGCCGGGTGGAGGCCCTGGCCCGCCTCAACGACGCCGACGTGCCCTGCGCGCACCCACCCGCCACCTCGTCAGCGCGGCTTCGAGATCTGACCGCTCAGCCGGGGGCGATGGTCTGGTCGTCCTCGGATTCGGACTCGTCGTCGCCACTGTCGGCGAACGTCTCCTCGCCGTCGCCGCCGCCGTCGTCGCCGGCGGATTGGTCCTCAGGCTCGGCTACGCCCTCGACGTGCTCCTCGGCCTTGGCCCGCGCCGACTCGATCCGGTCACCGAGGTCGTCGACGCGAGCGGAGTCGCCGGCGCCGCCCTCGTCACCGTCGCCGCCGTGGGCGTCGTTGTCGGACTCCTCGGTGTCGGACTCCTCGGTGTCGGACTCTCCGTCGCCGGGCTTCTGGTCGCCGGGCTTCTGGTCGTCGGATTTCGTCTCATCAGGTCCCTCGTCGCCGGGGTCCTGGTCGTCCTGGTCGCTGCTGGTGTCGTCCACGGCTAACGTCCTACCCCCGAATGACCCCAGCCACGCCCACCGCCTTCGACCTGGCCCTCGAGGGTGCGGGCGGCGAGCCGGTGGACCTGTGGAGGACGTTGCAGTCCCACGGCCTCACCGCCCTGCCCCCGATGGCCCTGGACCTCGACAGGCGGACGCTCGAGATCACCGTCCCCGTGCCTGGCGGTCGGCGCGGCACGGCCCGAACGGTGCTGGTTGCGCCGGCCGGTCCCGGCTCGGCCAGGGTGACGCTGCTCGGCCCACGGGTGCGGCCCGGCGAACCCCACCAGGTCAGGACCCAGATGCGCCGGGTCCTGCGCCTCGACGAGGACCTCTCGGCTTTCTATGCCCTGGTGGCCACCGACCCCGACCTGGCGTGGGCGGTCGGCGGGGCCGGTCGTCTCGTGCGGAGCCCGACGGTGTTCGAGGACGTGGTCAAGACCGTGTGCACCACGAACTGCGCCTGGTCGGCGACGACGCGCATGATCGGCGCCCTCGTCGAACATCTCGGCGTTCCCGCCCCTGGTGCGACGCCGTCCGGACCGGCTGGTCGGGCCTTCCCCACACCGGTGGCCATGGCTGAAGCCGGCGAGAGCTTCTACCGCGACGTGGTCCGGGCCGGCTACCGCGGCCGCTACCTGGCCACCCTCGCCGCCTCCGTGGCCGACGGCACCATCGACCTGGAGGACCTGGACGCCGGCGACCTCCCCGACGAGGAAATCGACCGCCGCCTCCAGGCCCTCCCCGGCGTGGGCCCCTATGCCGCGTGCCACGTGATGGTCCTGCTCGGCCGGTACTCGAGGTTGATTCTCGACTCGTGGACCCGGCCCAAGTTCGCCCGCCTCGTCGGCCGACCCAGTGTGGCCGACGACGCCATCGTCGACCGGTTCTCCCGGTACGGGCGCTGGGCCGGGTTGGCCTTCTGGCTGTTCCTCACGGCCGACTGGATCGAGACGCCCTGAGGCCTGCCTCACGCTCACGGCGCCTCAGGCACACGGCGCCTCGGGCAGACAGGTCTGAGCGCTCTTCGGAGGGCGCCCACGCGGCCGCTTCATGGCCAGGACCTTGCCCTTGAAGAACAGCTGGCCGCCCCACACGCCGTAGGGCTCGCGCCGGGCCAGCGCCTCGGCGAAGCACGACTCCCGGATCGGGCACTCACCGCAGATGGCCTTGGCCCGGGCGATGTCGTCGATCTGCTCCGAGAAGAACAGGGTGACCAGGTCGCCCGTGCCGTCGCGGCACAGCGCCAGGTCCGTCGGCGCCTCGGTCTTGTCGTCTTCGAACCACCGTTCGGCCGACATGGCTCTTCCCCTCTGTCTTGTCGGTGTTCTTGCCGGTGCGTGTGTCGGGTGTCGCAGCCCGAGATCCTCGAGCTGTCGGGCAATAGCGAGAGGCCGCCGGCTGGTGCCGGCGGCCTCGGGGCCCTGCGTCGGAGATGGGTGCGAGATCTACCCGCTGCAACCCCCCCGTCGGCCCCGAGGCCACCTAATGGCGTGGCCGTTGGCAAACGACCGGTTGGCCTGGTCCGCGGGCATCCACGTGTGCGGGCGCGCGAGCGAGCCGACTCGGCCGTGAGGCTTGTCGACCAAACTCGGTACTCGGGACACAGGAACCTCGTGGGGGGCGAACATCTGTCTGGCCCCGACATCGGACCACGCCCACGGCGTGGCGTCAACCGAATTATCGGTGAACTGGCAGCATGGAGCCATGCCGATGCGCACGGATTGCAAGCATTACCAGAGCCGGACGTACGCCGGTGGCGAGACGGTGCGCAAGTGCGCGCTCGATCTGGCACCCGATGCCCCGTGGCGCTGTCCCGACGGCTGTCCGGCCTTCACGCCCCGCCTGGCCGACGTCGATTGGCGCCACGGCACGCTCGTGAGCCCGGCAACGCCTGCTGAGCCGCCCGGGCTGGATCAGGGGGCGGCCGAGCTCCTCGACGAGGCCGAGGACATCGTCAACGCCGCCGTCCCCGAGATCCTGGCGGAGCTGAGTGAGGCCGAGGGCCGCCCCAGCTGGTGGGACCGGTGGAAGAAGCGCCGGGGCCGCTGAGATCGACCTCACCCGGTCACGCGCACGCCCGAGGTGACCCGGCGAAATGCCGCCGGGGGCACCGGTGGTCTGATCACGCCGGTGCGCCCCCGGGGCGCTACTTCTTCTCTTCGTCGATCTGGTCGTGCTTGCGCTCGGCGGGCGTGGCTGACTCGTCGTTGTTCTCGGCCTTTTCGAGGTTCTCTTCGGCGCGCTTGGTCTGGTCGGACATTTGGTGGCTCCTTCTCAGTGGCGGGCAACTGGCAGGGCGGACCCACTCGACGGTGTGGCCGGCGCCCGACAACGACCCTGCCAGCTTTCCCCGCCACAGCACGAGTTGGACCAATCCCGCCACGAGCCGGCTCAAACCAGGCACGGAGCCAGGTCGAAGGCATCGGCCAGCAGTTGGTAGGACCGCAGGCGGGCCTGGGGGTCGTGGCACACGGTGACGACCATGAGCTCCTCGGCGCCGTAGTCCACGGCCAGGCCCCGGAGGCGGTCCCGCACCCGGTCGGGCGCACCCACCACCATCTGGTCCCGGCGGCGAGCGGCCTGCTGGCGTTCCACCTCGGTCCACGAGCTCGGATCCACGTCCTCGGGTCGCACGATCGGTGGCCGATGCGCCCCCTCGGGGCCGCGACGCCACAGATCGGTGGCCAGGGCGTGACGGTCGGCCTCGGCGTCGGTCCCCGCGCACAGGACGGACACCGCCACCACCACCTGCGGCGAGGCGAGCGAGCCGGGCCGGAACCGTCGCCGGTACCCGGTCACGATCTCGGGACCGAGCTCGGCGGCGATGAAGTGGGCGAAGGCGAAGGGCAGCCCGAACACCGCTGCTGCGGCGCTGCTCTGGCCGCTGGATCCGAGAAGCCACACCTGTGGCCCTCCGGGACCGGCGGGCATGGCCCGGACCCCGGCGTAGGGGTGGCCGCCGCCGGACCCGGTCCCCGCGGGCCCGCCCCCCGGGGAGGCGTGGACGAAACCGTCGCCCAGGAAGGCCATCAGGTCGGCCAGGTGGTTGGCGAAGTAGCGGTCACCCGACGCCCCACCGCTGGCCAGCAGCGCGGCCTCGGCCGCCGCATCGGTCCCCGCGGCCCGGCCGATGCCCAGGTCGATCCGCCCGGGGAACAGGGTGTGGAGCATCCGGAAGACCTCCGCCACCTTGAACGGGCTGTAGTAGGGCAAGAGAACGCCCCCCGACCCCACCCGCATCGTCGAGGTGGCGTTCGCCACCGCCGCCACCAGGATCTCAGGGGCGGTACCGGCGAGGGATGGGGTGTTGTGGTGCTCGGCCAACCAGAAACGCCGGTAGCCGAGCCGCTCGGTGGCTCTGGCCAGCACCAGGGTCTCGGTGACGGCGTCGGCCGCCGTCGAACCGTCGGGCACCGGCGACTGGTCGAGGACGCTCAGGGCCAGGGTGGCTGCTCGGCTCACCACCCCATTGTCGGCCACGGGGCCGGCGGGCGCCGACCAGGAACCCTCAGTCCCGTCGGGGGTAGGGATACCGGGGTAGAGACGCAGGCACATCCAGCCCCAGGGAGGAACCATGGCCAAGGTCGCGTTCGTGCTCGCCGACGACCTCGACGCCTTCACTGCCGCCGTTCTCGCCCGCCTGTAGTCGCCTGCCAACTCCGTCACGGTTTGGCGGCGCCCGGCGCGCCTGGCTAGCGTCGGGGCATCTTGTCCCTCCAGAATTCTACTCGGCGCGCCCCCGTGCGCATCGTGTTCGTGGTGGTCGCCCTGTGTGCCTTCCTGGCGGCGCAGGCCACGACGACTCGGTCGACAGCCCATGGCGATGCCATCGACGACAAGCGCCGCGAGGCCGAGGACCTCACCAATGAACTGGCGGCGCAGGCCCAGCGGGTGATCGAGGCCGATCGCCAGGTTCGCAGTGCCCAGGCCGGGCTGGGCGACGTCCAGGAATCACTGCGGCAGGCCGAGGTCGGTGTCCGCGAGGCCACGCAGCGCCAGGACGCGGCCCGGGCACGACTGGCCGGCCAGGCCGTTGACGCCTACACCCACGGAGGGTCGGTCTCGGTGCTGGGCAAGCGTCTCCGGGCCAACTCCGACCTGGTCGTCTACGACACCTATCTGAGCCTGGTGGCCGGCATGGACCGGTCGGCGGTCGAGGACATGCGGGGCACCCGCGAGGACCTTCGCGCCCGCCAGGCCGTCCTCACCTCCACCCTCGCCCGGGCACGGGCCGAAGCCGCCCGCACCGAGTCCGAGAAATCGGCCCTGCAGGCCGCCGAGGACGCCCAACGGGTAAATCTGGGCAAGGTCAACGGCGACGTGGCCACCCTGGTGGCGGCCGAGCAGGCCCGCCGGCTGGCCCAGGCGGCCGCGGCAGCGACCCGACCGGCCCCGGTCATCGGCATCGCCGCCACGGTTCGCCCCTCGGGGTCGCCGGCACCGGCAACCCCGACGCCATCGCCGGCACCGGCACCGGCAACCCCGACGCCATCGCCGGCCGCGGCACCGGCACCGGCAGCGGCCCCCGCCCCGGCGCCGAGTCGCCCGGCGCCCGCCGGCGATCCCTTTGCCTGCATCCGCCAGCTCGAGTCGGGCGGCAACTACAGCACCCCGGGCGGGGGCGCCTACCAGTTCGCGGACAGCACCTGGCACGCACTGGGCTACAGCGGCTCGGCCCAGGACTACCCTCCCGACGTCCAAGACGCTGCCGCCCACCAGCTCCAGGCCAGTGAGGGGTGGGCGCCGTGGCCCAACACCGCACGCGCCTGCGGCCTGCTCTGACGTCGGCGTCCGCGCCCCTTAGTTTTGCCTTCGTGACCGGTCGGTTCAGCGTCGTCGTCGTGGCCGCGGTCCTGGTTGCCGCCGGTTGTGCGAGCAGCCGGGGCAGCACGGCCCCGACCTCGACGGAGGCCCCGCCCACCAGCCAGCCGGCCGAGACCGGCCCGACCCAGCCGGCCGCTCCGGGCTCGGGCGTCTACGCGGCCACCGGCGCGGGGCAGCTCAGCCCGGCCGTGCAAGGAGTGCCGACTCGGGCCTACGTCCCCAACAGCCTGGCCAACACCCTCGACGTGATCGACACGTCCACCTACAAGGTCATCGGGCACTACCCGGTGGGCGGGGGCCCCCAGCACGTGACGCCGTCGTGGGACCTCAAACAGCTCTACGTCGACAACACCCAGGGTGATTCGCTCACGCCCATCGACCCGATGAGCGGCACGCCCGGCACCCCTTTTCCCGTGACCGACCCCTACAACCTGTACTTCACGCCCGACGGCTCGAAGGCGATCGTGGTGGCCGAACGCTACCGGCGCCTCGACTTCCGCGACGCCCACACCTGGCAGGTCATCAAGTCGGTCACCATCGACCACTCTGGGCCCGACCATCTCGATTTCTCGGCTGACGGGAGCTACTTCATCATCTCCTGCGAGTTCTCGGGGTGGATCGTCAAGGTCGACGTGGCCAGCATGGCCGTGGTGGGCCAGTTGCAGGTGGGCGGCTCCCCCATCGACACCCGGCTCTCGCCCGACGGCAAGAGCTTCTACGTGGCCAACCAGGATCGTCCCGGCCACCGCGACGGGGTGCACGTGATCGACGGCGAGACGATGCAGGCCAAGGGCTTCATCGAGACGGGCAAGGGCACCCACGGGCTGTACTTCAGCCGCGACGCCCGGTCTCTGTACGCGACCAACCGCCTGGGCGGCACGGTGTCGGTCATCGACGTGGCCACCAGCGCGGTGACGGCCACCTGGACGATCCCCGGCGGCAGCCCCGACATGGGGGGCGTGTCGGCCGACGGTTCCCAGTTCTGGATCACCGGGCGCAACAACGCCGAAGTCTATGTCATCGACACCCGCAGCGGTGAGTTGCTCCACCGCATCCCGGTGGGCAAAGGGGCCCACGGCCTGGCTCTGTTCCCCCAGCCCGGTCGGTTCAGCCTCGGCCATACCGGCAACTACCGCTGACCCTGTGCCGGCCCCCGGGCTGTGGGCCGGGAGCGGGGCTCACTTGCGGGCGGACCGCCGGCGGTCGTGTTCGTGCAGGAGGCGCTTGCGCACCCGCACGGCATCGGGGGTGATCTCCACCAGCTCGTCCTCGGCGATGAGCTCGATCGCCGTCTCGATGGTGAGGACGCGCGGCGGCGTGAGCTTGATGGCGTCGTCGGCTGCGTGGGTGCGGATGTTGGTCTTCTGCTTCTCCCGCACGACGTTGACCATCATGTCGCCCGCCTTGGCGTTCTCCCCCACCATCATGCCCTCGTAGACGGCTTCGTTCGGCCCGATGAACAGCTCACCCCGCAGTTGGAGCCCGTCGAGGGCGTAGCCGGTGGCCGTCCCCGCTCGGTCGGCGAGCATGGCCCCGCCCTTGCGGTGAGGCAGCTCACCGGCCCACCGGGCCCATCCCCGGTGGCGGGTGTGGAGCAGGGCCGTGCCCCGGCTGGCGGTGAGCAGCTGGGAGCGCATCCCCAACAACCCGCGGGCCGGCGCCTCGAAGGACAACACGGTGCGTCCGGGGTCGCCGCCCCGGATGTCGAGGACCATGCCCTTGCGAGGGGCGAGGATCTGGGTCACGGTCCCAACGTGCTCGTCGGGGACGTCGATCATCCCCTCCTCGACGGGCTCGTGGGTCACTCCGTCGATCTGGCGGGTGATGACCTCGGGCCGGCTGGCCTCCAGCTCGTAGCCCTCCCGGCGCATCGACTCGATGAGCACGGCGAGCTGCAGCTCACCCCGGCCCGCGACCTGGAGGACGTCGGGTGAGTCGGTCTCCTCCACCCGGATGGCCACGTTGCCGAGCACCTCACGGGCCAGGCGCTCGCGGAGGTGCCGGGAAGTCAGGTACCGACCCGACTTGCCCGCCAGCGGCGACGTGTTGACCCCGAAGGTCATGCGCAGAACGGGCTCGTCGACGGTGAGGCGGGGGAGCGGATCGGGATCGGCGGGGTCGGCCAGGGTGTCGCCGATCTCCACCTCGGGGAACCCGGCCAGCACGAACAGGTCGCCGGCCACGATCGCCTCGGCCGGCACCCGTCCCAGGCCCTCGACGGACAGGAGCTGGGCCGGCTTACGGGGCGCGGGGGGCGAGTCGCCGGCGGTGACCAGGGCCACGGGCCGTCCGGCTCGCAACGTTCCCCGCATGACCCGCCCGATGGCGAGGCGCCCGAGATAGTCCGACGCGTCGAGGTTGGTCACCAGCGCCTGGAGGGGCGCGTCAGGGTCGCCGATGGGAGCCGGGACCGTGTGGAGCACGGCATCCAAGAGCGGCGCGAGGGTGGCATCGTCGTCGGGGAACCCGACGCCCTCCATGGCCCGGCCCTGGCGGGCGATGGCGGAGATGACCGGGAAGTCGATGTGGCGGTCGGGTACCTCGAGGTCCATGAACAGCTGGTAGATCTGGTCGAGCACCTCTTTGGGCCGGGCATCTGACCGGTCGACCTTGTTCAGCACGACCACCGCCGGCAGGTCGGCAGCCACCGCTTTGGACAGCACGTAACGCGTCTGGGGAAGCGGGCCCTCGGCCGCGTCGACGAGCAGCAGCACGCCGTCGACCATGGCCAGCGCCCGCTCGACCTCGCCGCCGAAGTCGGCGTGGCCCGGGGTGTCGACCAGGTTGATCTTGTTGCCCCGCCAGTGCACCGACGCGGCTTTGGCCAGGATGGTGATGCCCCGCTCCCGCTCCTGGTCGTTGGAGTCCATGACCCGGTCCACCAGCGCGGTGTGCTCGGCGAAGGTGCCCGTCTGACGCAGGATGGTGTCGACGAGAGTCGTTTTCCCGTGGTCGACGTGGGCGACGAGGGCGACGTTGCGAATGTTGGGATCACGCATGGGAACCCCCAAGCGTACCGGCGCCCGGCGGGGCACTCGCACCGGCCTCCCGCCCGACCTCGACAGCGCGCCAGCTGCCCGGCCCGGCGGCCCGGCGCCGTAGTCTCGTACCGACACCATCGCCGGCCGGCAGCGCGACCGTTAGGGAGCACAGTGGACATCGAAGAGTTCTACGACGCCGACGAACGACGCCGGACCTCCGACGAGATGCAGTTCGGCCAGGACTGGCACGATCTCCACGGGCGCCGCTACGAGCTGAACTGGATCGCCGACACCGGTGAGCTCTACGTCATGCAAGACGACCCACCGATGGTGTGGTCGGATCCCTTCGGCGACGTCATGTCCATGCCCGTCGCCCCTGACCACCTCGGTGTGCGGGTTCTGGCCGTCATCACCGACGGCGCCGACATCGACGCCCTACTGGAGGGCTGGGAACAGGCCATGGGCGATGCCGACAGTGTGAGCTGGCTGACGGCTCGCCTGTCATCCAGGCGGTAGCAGCCGCGCCGGGACCGTAGCCGCCGACTCGGACGTCCCACGGTATCGTCTGGTATCGAGTCCCGCCTGCCCCTGCCTGCCGAGCCGGCCAGCGCCGCCGTCGCCCGGCGTTTCGTCAGGGAGCGCCTCGACGCCTGGGGCGCGGGTGACTTCGAGGATGCCGCCGTGCTGCTCACCAGCGAGCTGGTGACCAACGCTCTCCTGCATGCCCGCTCGGCCGCCGAGCTCGCTGTCCGCCTCGTCGACGGCCGTCTCCGGGTGGCTGTCTCTGACGCCACGGCCACCGTCCCGGTGCGCAAACGCTACGGCAAGGACGCAGCCACCGGGCGTGGGCTCCTGCTCATCGAGACCATGTCCAGTGCCTGGGGCACAGAGCCCGTCGACGGCGGCAAGGTCGTGTGGTTCGAGCTGAGCCCACCCGACGAGGGGCGGGCAGGCGTGTCCACCGGGTCCCGGCTGCGCAGATCGGCCCGCCCGTGAGCGAGGGAACCCGCCTGGTCGAGGTGCGCCTCGTCGCCGTCGACTTGGCCGTCCTTCACTCGGCCGAGGCCCACCACGACGAGCTGTTCCGTGAGTTCGCCCTCGCCGGCAGCGAGCCGTCTCCCGGCCACGCCGTTCCCGGGCGGCTTCTCGCCATCATCGAGGAACTCAACGCCCGCTACGCCGGGTTCACCACCGGCCCGCAGGCCGAACTGGCCGAGGCGGCCGAACGGGGCGACAGGGACGTCGACATCAGCTTCCACGTGCCCCCCGACCTGGCCGAGGCGGTCATCCGCCTCAGCGAGCTGCTGACCGCTGCCGACGCCTACTGCCGCCATGGCGACCTGCTCACCTTGGCCCCCCCGCCCGAGGCGGTGGTCTTCCGCAACTGGTACCTGGGCGAGTTCGTCGCCCAGATCGGTGGCTCGGATCCCACGCCGTGGCCCGAGTACCGGGCCCGAGGCCTGCAGCCGACCTGAACGTCGCCTGTCTCCCTGGGAGGCCCATCTCCCCGGGTGGCCGCTCGCCCTGGGCTCCAAAGAGTCGGGCCAGACGGCGGCCTCAGCCCCGCACCTCGGCCAGGAGCAGGGCCAGATCGTCGTCCAGGTGGCCCCCGGCATGGCGCAGAACCTCGGCCACGAGTCCCTCGAGGGCACTCTCGAGACTGCGCTTGTTGAGCGACGACAGCTTCTCGGGCGCCATCTCGAAGAACGACCGGTCCGGGCTCCTCGCCTCTACCAACCCGTCGGTGTAGAGCCCCACGAACGCTACAACTCGGCGTCGGGAAACTGGGTCTGCATCTGGCTGACCAGGCGATGCACGGCTTCGCCCCGCAACTCGTCGGACTCCTCGGCCAGGTCCAGAGCCAGCTCGCCCAGTTCCCGCCAGGTGATCCAGCCCGAGCAGTCGGGAACGACCTCGGCGCTTCCGCCGTCGTCGAGGGGTTCGGTGGCCGCCGCCTCCAACCACGGTCCCAGGTCCGGGGTGCCCGGCGGGGCCACCACGACGAAGCCGACCGGGCCGTCGGGATGCACCCGGTGAGCCACAGCATCCATGTGACTGATGGCCTGCATGGCAGCCGCCCGCAACTCGTCGACCGCCGGGTCGGGGTGCAGCGTGGTCACGGCCACGATCACCGCCTCGGGCCCTTCGATCACCACGTCGGTGGCCGAGGGGTGGCTCAGCGAGGCACCCCATGGGCGCACCCGGGCGCCCGACCATTCCAGAGCCTCGAGGGGGTTCCCCTCGCCGCACGCCACCTCGACGAACCGGGGGACCCACACGTCGAGGTCCCACAGGGCCAGGGTCTGAAACGTGTTCCAGGCCAGGCGATCGGGACGCTCGGCATCGTCGATCCTGGCCAGGGCGGCGTCGGTGAGAAGAGGGCTTTCGATGTCGACCAACCACAAGCTGCTCATTGTTGAGTACTTCCCCTGTTCCGGTGGGCGAAAACGACCCGGTCCCCCACGACGTCCGCCCGATCGCCGCCGAGGGGGGCAGGTCCACCCGCAGCGCGCCGGGTGAGTAGAGTTGTCCGTTCGCAGGCTTGTTCAACCGCGGAGGACCGGGTTATGGCAGAGGCGACACGACGGCGGTCGATGGTCTCGTGGGTGGCAACGTCGGCGGCGGTGGCAACGGTCCTGTTCTTCGCCTCCCCCGCCTTGTCCGCCTCGGCGGCCCAGGCCACCGGGGGCGCCAGCGTGAGCACGGGGAGCTCGGGCGGCGCGAATGGCGGTGGCTCCAACGTGGTGTCCAATCCCACGGCCACGTCCGGCAACTCCGGTCCGGCCACGGCCGCATCGTCGGCCTCCAACAGCGGGGACACCGGTGACGCCACGGCGGTCGCGACCAGCGCGCCGGTGGCGGTGTCGGGTGACTCCGGTGGCAGCCCAGCGCCAAGCCCGTCCGTGTCCACCAGGGCGGCACCGGCAACCAGCGCCACCCCCGTTGTCGCGGGGGCGGGACGAGACAGTGGCGCCTCCGCCCAGTCGGCCCAGGTCGCCGGCGTCGGCACCACGGTTTCGTCCGGCACCGCCAACGGCGGCTCCGGCGACATGGGCTCCGCTACTTCGGCGAGAACCGGCGTCGGCAGCGGTAGCGTCGGCGCCAGCGACGCCCGCACCGGGTCGAGATCGGGTGCGAGCATCGACGCCGCCCAGGCCGGCACCAGCATGGCCTCGGTCGACACCTCACCCCCCACCGCCGACGCCACCGGGTCGCCCATCGGCTTCGGCCAGCCCCTTCCGCTGCAGAGCAACGACGCCGGGGGCACGACGGTTGCCCTTCTCGGGCTGGCTCTGGCCCTGGTGGTGTCGATCAAGGTCGTCGGCCGGAGCCTCGCCCGCCCGTAGCGCCGGCATTCCGTTCGGGCACGGAGCCGGCATTCCGTTCGGGCACGGAGCCGGCATTCCGTTCGGGCACGGAGCCGGCATTCCGTTCGGGCACGGAGCCATCAGTCCGGAGGCTGGAGCTTGTAGTGGGCCAGCGATTCGACCTGGCGCAGGAACTCGGCGGAGCGGTGGAAACGGGCTGCCAGCTGATCGAACTCGGCGCCGCCGGCCCGCCAGCGCAGCACCCGCCGCTCGAGCGGCCGCAGCACGTCACCCTGGAGGCGCGTCCCGTTGCGGGGCACCTCGATGAGGGCCCGGACCCGGCCGGCCCATTCCGGGCTGCGGCGGAAGCGGCGGCCGATCTCGGCGTCGTTGACGCCCTCGTCGGCCAGATGGCGGACACGGCGTTCGAGGGGACGGAGCATCTGGTCGTGCAGCACCACGCACCTCCTGGTGGACCTGGTCCCAGGGTAACGCCGCGGCCCGGGCTCAGCCCGCGCTGTCGGCCAGCTGGGCCAGGGCGTCCATGGGGCCCACCACGATCAGCAGGTCGGCGGCGGCCAGGACGGTGTCGGCCCTCGGCGGTACGACCAGGCTCCCGTCAGGACTGCGCACGGCCAGGATCATCACGCCGTCGTAGGGGGCACAGGCGTTGCGGACGGTCGACCCGGCCAGCGGCGACCGGCTCCCGACCACCAGCTCCTCGATGCGCAGGTCGGGAGAGACGCTCACCATGTCGACGAACTCAAGCATGGCCGGGCGCAGGGCGAGGGACGCCATGCGTTTCCCGCTGAGGCGGTAGGGCGAGACCACGCGGTCGCTTCCCGCCCGCCGCAGGGCCTCGACCGACTCGGTGCTCGACGCCCGTCCGATGATGAACAGCTCGGGGTTCAGGGCCCGAGCGAGCAGCGTGATGTACACGTTGACGGCGTCGGAGTCGACGGCACAGACGAGGGCCTTGGCCTTGGCGATACCTGCCCGCTGCAGCACCTCCTCGCTGGTGGGGTCGGCCAGGATGTAGGGCATACCGGCCTCGATCAGCTCGGGCTCCAGCTCGGCGTCGGACTCGACCACGACCACGTCGGCCTTCTTGGTCATGAGCTCTCTGACCGCCGAGCGCCCGACGCGCCCGAAGGCGCACACGACGAAGTGGTCCTCGAGATCCTGGGTCCGTTGGCGCATGCTCCTCCTCGTCAGCGACCGGCCTAGCTGACCGCTCGCCACCATGCTCGTCAAGACGGCCAGGAGACTGAACACCGCCGCCATCCCGATGACGATGAGGCTCAGGGTGAAGACCCGCCCGGTCGTGTCGAGGGGCCGGACCTCCCCGAAGCCCACGGTGGTGAGCGTGGTCACGCTCATGTACAGCGCGTCGACGAAGCCGAAGCCCTCGAACACCATGTAGCCGCTGGTGCCGTAGGCCAGGGCGAACACCAACAAGGCGACGGGCAGGCGTTCGGGTGACGCCAGCAGGTGACGTCGCAGGGCGTGGTGGCGCCGTGGCAACCTCATGCCAGCGGCGCCTGCGGGGCCGGCGGACTCAGCGGTTCACGGTCCCCATGTCGGCGTAGCGGTCACCACTGGCCGGCCCGATGTTGGCGTCGATCCACGCCAGGTCGTCGCCGTCCAGGGCGATGTCGGCGGCGGCTACGTTCTCCTCCAGGTAGGCGAGGCGCTTGGTGCCCGGGATGGCCACGACGTCGTCGCCCTGGGCCACCACCCATGCGAGGGCCACCTGGCCCGGGGTGCAGCCCTTGCGGCCGGCCAGCTCCGACACCCGGTCGACGAGGGCGAGGTTGCGATCGAAGTTCTCGTCCCCGAACCGGGGGAACCTCTCGCGGCGCGAGTCGCCGTCGGGCAGGTCGGCGGTGGAACGGTAGGCCCCGGTCAGGAAGCCCCGGCCGAGGGGGCTGTAGGCCACGAAGCCGATACCCAGCTCGCGGACCGTCGGGAGGATCTCGGCTTCGACATAACGGGTCCACAGGCTGTACTCGGTCTGCAGGGCGGTGATGGGATACACGGCATGGGCCCGGCGGATCGTCGCCGTCCCCGCCTCGGACAGCCCCAGGTGACCGACCTTGCCCGCAGCCACCAGGTCGGCCATGGCTCCCACGGTGTCCTCGACGGGGACCGAGGTGTCGACGCGGTGCTGGTAGTAGAGGTCGATGTGGTCGACGCCGAGGCGTTCCAGCGATGCGTCGCACGCCGCCTTCACGTACGCAGGGGTGCCGTTGACACCCACCCACGACCCGTCCTCCCGGCGCTCGTTGCCGAACTTGGTGGCCAGCACGACCTCCTGGCGACGGCCGGCGATCGCCTTGCCGACCAGGCGCTCGTTGGTGAACGGCCCGTACATGTCGGCGGTATCCAAGAAGTTGCAGCCCAGGTCGAGGGCCCGCCGGATCACCGCCACCGACTGGGCGTCGTCGACGGTCCCGTAGAACTCCGACATGCCATGCAGCCGAGGCCGAGGGCGGGAACGCTGAGGTCACGAAGCGTGCGCTGATCCATCGGCCGGTTCTACCACCAGCTCGCCGAGATTCGCCCTGCGGCGCTACGGATGCTCGACTGGGGCCATGAGAGCCATGACTGTCACCGCCTTCGGCGACCCAACCGTGCTGACCCTGGCCGAGCTGCCCACGCCGGCCCCCGGCCCCGGCCAGGTGCTGGTGAGGGTGGCGGCCGCCGGGGTGGGCCCGTGGGACACCAAAGCCCGCCGTGGCCTGTTCGGACCCCGGGAGCTCCCCTACGTCCCCGGCGCCGAGGTCTCCGGCGTCGTCGAGGCCATCGGCAACGGCGGGTCACTGGCGATCGGCCAACCCGTCTACGGCAGCCCGTCCGGAGGCTATGCCGAGTACGTGCTGGCCGACGTGGCCAAGGTGGCACCGGCACCGTCTCCGTCGGTGCTCGACCTGGTTGACGCCGCCGCGGTTCCGATCGGCGCCGTCACCGCCCTCGAGGGCATCGACGACCACCTGCACCTCAGTGAAGGCGATCGGGTCCTGGTGGCGGGAGCGGCGGGTGGCGTGGGGACCTTCGTGGTGCAGCTGGCCAAAGTGCGGGGCGCTCATGTCACGGCCACGGCCCAGCCTTCGAACCACGAGTTCCTGCGCAGCCTTGGTGCCGACCGGGTGCTCGACTACCGGGGTGAGTGGGTGGCCGAGACCGGTGAGGTCGACGCGGCCTATGACTGCGTGGGGGGCCCCACGTGGGAGGGATGCGTTTCCGCCCTCCGCGACGGGGGCCGGGCTGTGACGATCGCCGCCTTCGGCTCCACGGTCGCCCGCGACGGCGTCGAGTTGAGCAACTTCTCGGCATCGGTCACCACCGCCCGGTTGGCCGAGATCGCCGCCCTGGTCGACGCCGGTCGGGTCAAGGTGACGGTGACGGCGCGCTTTCCGCTCGAGGAGGCGGCCCGGGTGCACGAGCTGCTGGAGACCGGCCATACCCGGGGAAAGATCCTGCTCGTCCCCTAGTCGCCCGTGGCCATGGCGTCCGCGGCGCTGGAGTCTGCGGCGACGACTTCCGCGGTGGACGCTCCACCGTGGAGGCGCAGATCGTCGATGCGATCGAGTTGGCGCTGCAATTGGCGGCGACGCGTGCCCGCCAGCGACTCGAAGTCGCGCTGGGCGCCGTCGAGGCGGCGCCCGAGCTTGTCCATCTGGTCGACGAAACTTCCCCACTGCCTGCTGAACCCCCCCAACAGCCCGAGGACCTCCTTCGAGCGTTGCTCCAGCACGAAGTTGTCGGCCGCCTGGCGAATCACGGCCAGGACGGCGAAGAGGGTCAGCGGGGAGCACAGCACGATGTTGCGGCGGATGGCCTCGTCGAGCACTCCGGCATCGTGTTCCTGGATGAAGCACGACAGTTGTTCGTTGGGGATGAAGAGCAACACCACGTCGACGGCATCCTCGCCCGCCGAGTAGTCGCGCTCGGCCAGTTCGGCCACCCGGTGCCGAACGTCGCGCAGAAAGGCCTTCTTGTGCCGTTGCCGGTCGAGATCGGCGTCGGCCTCGACGAAACGGACGTAGTTGTCGAGAGGGAATTTGACGTCCATATAGCAGACCTGGCCCGCAGGCAACAAGAAGGTGAAGTCCGGAACGCCCCCGCCTTCGACACCCCGCTGCTTGCGGTAGTTCACGCCGTCGATCATCCCGGCCAGGCGCAGGACGTCGTCGGCCATGCGCTCGCCCCACTGGCCGCGGGCCTTGGTGCTCGACAAGGCCTGGCGCAGCTGCCGGGTGGTCTCGGCCAGGGCCGCCGTCTGTTCGCCGGTGAAGCGGAGCTGGCCGGCCAGATCACCGAACTTGCGCTCCCGGTCGCGCTCGAGGACACGCATGAGCTCGGTCACCCGGGCCAGCTCACCCCTCACCTCGCCCAGTTCCCGATCGATGAGGGCCTTGCTGGCGTCGAGCTCCCGCGCCTCGAGGGCGCGGTGGGCGCCGAGGCGTTCGTTGGCCACGGCAATGACGGCCTCGACGATGGCGGCCTGATCGCTGCGGTGATGAAGGGCCGTCTCGGACACCACGCGCCGGGCCCGGTCCCGCTCGTGGCGGAGCATCGCCACCGCAGCGAGGGCGGCCGTCACCAGGACCAGAGCGAGGACGATGACCAGGTTCACGGGTGCGAGCCTAGAGACGGGGTGTGACAGCCATGATGCTGGAGCCGGTCGGGAATGGCTCCAGTCGGCGGTTTAGTTTAGCATCAGTCGGTGGAAGAGGCGCGGGACGAGGCGATGGAGGAGATCGACGACGGCGACACTGTCTGGCGCTTCGACACGTCCTTCCTCCGGTCGAACTGGACCTGCATCTGGGGCCGGGGATGCCAGGGCATTCTCCCGGAGCCGGCCGAGCAGCTCGGTCAGGGTTGCTGTTCGGTCGGAGCCGACCTGGGTGACGAAGACGAGGCCCGCACGATCAGCGCGCTGGCGGGCACGCTGGAGCCGGCCCGGTTCGAGCACCACGTGGAGGCGACCGCAGGGGGGATCTTCGCCGATGCCACCCGACTGACCACCAGGATCGTCGATGGCGCCTGCATCTTCCTCAACCGCCCCGGTTTCGTCGGGGGTTCGGGCTGTGCCCTCCACCTCGCTGCCCTCGACGAGGGGGAGTCACCCATCCATTGGAAGCCGTCGGTGTGCTGGCAGCTGCCGATCAAGGTCGACTGGCAGGTGGGTGACGGCGGCACCGAGGTGGCCACGGTACGCAGATGGGACCGCCGTGACTGGGGTGAGGAAGGCACGACCATGGCGTGGTGCTGTACGGAGGGATCACAGGCCTATGTGGGCGACCGGCCGGTGATCGACTCCCTGGGAGCGGAGATCGAGGAGATCGCCGGCCCGGCGGTGCACGTCGAACTGCGGCGCCGGCTGGCGGCTCCGCAGGCGCTCGACGACGCGTAGCCGCCCGGCGGCCTCGGGCTCAGCGTCGTTCCGGCTCGCGTTCGCCGCCTTCCAGCAGCGCCGCGGCCCGCTCGAGGTGATGGTCGGCCGCCCGCCGGGCTCGCCGGGCGGCCGTGGCTCGAGCCGATCGTCCGGGCTCCACCGGGGGGGCGGCACCTGAGGGTCGCCGGACACCATCGGTCGCGGGGTCCGGCGCAGGCGCACGCTCGCCGGCCGACTCACCTCCGAAAGCCCACTCCCCCACGGCCGGAGCGGGCACGGCCCGGTCGGCGTCGGGCTCGGCAGCTTCACGTACCCGGGCCGCATCACCTTCAGCGGCGATGATCAACGCCGCCGCCCGAGCCTCGGCCTCGGCGACGACGGCGCCGGCCGCCTCTCGGGACCGCTCGGCAGCTTCACGTGCTCGGGCTGCGTCGCTTTGCGCGGCGGTGACGAACTCGGCCGCTCGAGCCTCGGCGTCGGTCACGAGGGCGCCGGCTGCGTCTCGGTCGAACTCGGCAGCTTCACGTGCTCGGGCGGCCTCGGCTTTGGCCTCTGCCAACGTTGTAGCAGCCTGAGCACGGTCGTGACCAGCGTCGGTCCGCAGCTCCGTGGCCTCGGCCTCGACCTGGGCCCGTTCTTTGGCGGCTGCGGTCCGTAGCGCCTCGGCCTCGGCCTCGGCCGTCGCCCGGGCCTCGACGAGGACGGCGGCGGCCCGGTCTCGGTCGACCCGGCAGGCTTCGCGCTCCCTGTCGGCGTCGGCCCCCACCTGGGAGGCATGGGCAACGGCCTCGGCCAGAAGGGCGGCCGCCTGCTCCCGATCGGCCTCTGCGGCCTTCCGTGCCCGCGTGACTTCGGCCTCGGCGCTGACACGCAGTTCGCTGGCCTGGGCCTCGGCCACAGCCAAGAACGTCTCGGCGTGGTCGAGGTAGTGCTCGGCCACCTCATGGATGCGGGCGGCACCGGCTTCGGCCGCGGCGAGCACCTGCGCCGCCTGGGTGTCGGCCTCGGTCAGGAGGGTGGCCGCCTGCTGCCGGTCCTGGTCGGCTGCCTCCCGGACCTGCGCGGCGTCGGCGTTCGCGGCCTCCCGGATCTGCGCGGCATCGGCGGTCGCTGTCGCTCGCAACTGGTCGGCCTTGGTCTCTGCCTCCAGCAGGAAGACCTCGGCCTGTTCCAGATCGTGGTCGGCTGCCTCTCGGGCGCGCTGGGCGTCCGCCGATGCCGTGTCGCGCAGCCGCGCCACCTGGCCGACGGCATCAGCCAGCAACGCCGTCGCCCGTCGGCGCCGTCGCGTCGCCAGCAGTTCGGCATCGTCGGAATGGCCACCCTCCTCCTCGCCCTCTCCGAACGGGCGGGACTGCGCCGTGTCCGCCTCGGCCGAAGCCCGCGTCTCTGCCGCCCGGATCTCGGCATCGGCCAGCATGGCCTCGGCCAGCTCCCTGTCGTGATCGGCCGCCTCCCGGGACCGGGCCATCTCGGCCTCGGCGGCCACCCGGACCTCGGTCGCCAGGGCCGCGGCGCGCTGACGGTCGCGCACGGCGGCCTGGCGCAGCCTGGCGGCGTCCGCCGCGGCCGCCTCCTGCACCTTTGCCGCCTCAGCGACTGCGGCCTGGCGCAGGTGCTCCGCTTCGGCTGAGGCCGCCTCCCGCAGACGGGACGCGTCAGTCTCGGCGGCCGCTCGCCACGCCGCCGCCTCCGCCTCGGCCTCGGAACGCAGGGTCGCGGCCCGCTCACAGTCGCGCTCGGCGTCCTCCAGCGAACGCATGACATCGGCGTCGCAGGCAGCGCGCAACTCCGCCACGCGCCGCTCCGCCTCGGCAACCGCCGTCGCAGCACGAAGGCGATACCGGTCGGCGGCCGCCTCGGTGGCGGCCCGCAGACTAGCAGCATGGGCACGATCGCGCTCCGCAGCTTCCCGCAACTGTCGGGGGTCGAGTTCGACGTCGGCGCGTCGCTCGCCCGCCTCGGGCTCGAATCCCGGCGGGTCCAGGAGGGGCGTCATGTCGTCGCCGGCTGCTCCGACCACCACCCGTGGTTCCGACGCAGGCGGAGTCCCGCCTGGGGGCGCCTGCGTGGCCGGATCCCGCACCTCGGTGCCTTCGGCCCACCTAGTGGCGGAAGAACCTCCAAAATCGGTGTCCGGCAGGGCGATGGGGTCCCAGTGGCCGTCGGCTCCCTCCGACGATGCCGTACCGCCGCTCTCGGCCGCGCTGGTATCCGGTGTCCGGGGAACCCTGCGGGAACGAGATCGACGGCTCACGGGACCAGCCGGTCACACGTGATCAGCAACACGATGCCAGCTCGTCGACCATGGGGAGGTTCCTCGCTTCAGCCTTTTGCGTCATGCCCGATCACCGCCAATGATCCCGGGGAGGGCCACGGGGCGACGGGACCGCCATGGTAGGACCGCAGCGGGCCTCCTCGTGCCCGCCGCCGCCGCCGCCGCCATGTCTGCATGCGGCGTCCCGGCGGTGCGATCGCCGACGCACCGACGCGCCGATAGGGTGAGCGCGACTCTCACCCGATCGCCACGTTGGCCCGGCCACGTCGGCCCAAAGGAGCGTCGTGCTCTACGCCTTTGGCTTCGAAAAGATCGGTGTGGTGGTGAGCGACCTCTACTTCGTCAATCCCGATCCCGAGGAGGGCCAGGACGGCCCTGAGCGCGGCGTACGTCTCGAAGTGCGGTTCCTCGATCGCGGTGAGTTGAGAGGCTCCGTCTACTCGGCCCAGCCGATCGCCGTCGACCGCCCCATCTGGAGGGCCGACCTCCTCGAGTCGGTGGCCAGCGAGCCCGGGAGCTTGGACCGGGCCCATCACCACCCGCGATTCGAGGGATGGGAGCCGGGGCAGCGCCGGTTCGAGGCCGCCCTCTCGGCCCGTCCCCTGGCATGGGTGGGCGAGCACCTCGGCGATCTCGAGGGGCTTCTCGACGACGCCGGCATCGCCTCGGCAGAAGTGGGAAGCGGTGATCCTTCCGCATTGCGAGGAGCTGTCCCCGAGATCATGGCCGCCGCCGGGCGATTGCTCGAGCAGGTCGAGGCGGGAGAGCTCGGCCGACCCGGCACGGACGAGAACCTCGTCTCTGCCCGCATCGGTTGGCTTTGAACGGAGTCGGCCCGAGAACCAGGATCACGAGCACGCTTTGACCGACTCGACAACGGGAGTGAGCCAATGTCCGGCAAGCAGATGAACCTTCTTCGAGCAGGCCGGCCCGACGGAGGGGGGGGCGGCCTGCGACCCGTCATGCTCGCCATCGCCGGCGATAGCGGCACGGGGAAGACCACTATCACCGCCGGGTTGGTCGAGGCCCTCGGGCGCGACCGCATCACCTCCGTCGGTGCCGACGACTACCACCGCTACGACCGCGAAGAGCGCAAGGAGCTGCCGTTCACGCCGCTGCACCCCGACTGCAACTACATCGACATCATGGAGCAGCACCTCCAGCACCTGGCCCTGGGCGAACCCATCCTGAAGCCCGTCTACGACCACGACACCGGCAAGCTGGGGCGGCCCGAGTACGTCGAGCCCGCCGAGTTCGTCATCGTCGAAGGCCTGCTGCCCCTCCACACCGACCTGGCCCGGGCATGCTTCGACGTCACCGTCTTCCTCGACCCACCCGAGGACATCCGCATCGCATGGAAGCTGTCGCGCGACACCAAGAAGCGGGGCTACACCGAAGACCAGGTCCGAGAGGACCTGAAGAAACGAGAGCCGGAGTCAGCCGAGTTCATCCGTCCCCAGCGGTCCTTCGCCGACATCGTCGTGCGCTTCGCCCCCATCAACGAGCGCGGTGAGACGGCCGACGACCCCCTCAGCGCCACCCTGCTGCTGCGGCCCACCATCAGCCACCCCGAGCTCCACAAGATCCTCGGCGCCGACACCGAGGAGGCCATGCACCTCAAGCTCAGTCGCGACGAGGACGGAAAGCCCGTCGACGCCGTCCACATCCACTCCTACGCGGACCCGCAGGTGACCAAGAAGGTGGAACAGGCTGTCTGGAACGAGCTCGGGGTGGACGCCGCGGTGCCAGCGTCGCTGGGCAAGCTCGACTCCGATTCGCGCGACGAGCCGCTGGCCCTGACGCAGCTCATCCTGCTCTACCACCTGATCCAGGTACGAGAGGCCCTGACCGGGTCCTCGTCCAGCTCCGATGAGCTCGCAGGGGGATGATCAGCCCAGCACGACGAGCGAGGGACAGACCAATCACGCGGCCAGCCGGCGGCCTTTAGAATGAGGCCACGACAGGCTTGGGGCAGGCGTTTGTGACCACGGACGACAGGACCGGCTGGTGAAGCTGGACCCGCCTGGTCGCGGGCGTCCGGCAGACGTGGGAGCCCCCGACACTGAACCGCCTGGGGGCGAAGATGAATGGGTCCTGCAAGCGGACGCCGCCCGAGTCGCCGGTTGCTCGGTCAGCGTGATCCGTAAGTGGCGCCGAGAGGGTGTGGTCAGCGACCGTCACACAACGACTACCGGGGGTTTGGAACGAGTCGAGGTCCGACTACAGGACGTCCTGGAGCGCTCTGGTCGTGAGCGACAGCGCAACACAGGCGGAGTCGAGAGCCTGTCCTCGACTGATCGCGGAAGCGTGCTCATCCCCCTCATTGAGCTTCAGACGCTGATCCTCAACCTCGGCGAAGCGGAACGCCGGGCGCACAGGGCGACGGACGAGTTCTCGATACAGGAATCGGAGATCCAGCGACTGACGGACTCCCTGACCAGATCGGAGTCGGAGCTGTCGGCCGCCAGGTCCGAGCTGGAAAAGCAGCGACAGCGGGTGCGGGACCTCGAGGCATCCGGGATCGGTGGTCCCCCGCAGACGGCAGGGGGAGGCGCTGAGAACGAGCGTCTCCGGGAACGAGTGGTCGGCCTCGAAGCCGTGATCGCCCAGGCCAGGAGCGAGATCAACGGCCAGCGCCGACGTATCCGAGAGTTGGAAGCACGCCCGCCCTTACAGTCGCCGAAGGATCTGGCTGCAGCAGACGAGAACGAGCGTCTCCGGGAGCAACTGAAACGGCTCCAGAATCATCTGTCGACAGCGAAGTCGGAACTGGACGGCCAGCGTCGCCGGATCCGGGAACTGGAGACGCTCCAGCGCGCGTCATCCGAGATTCCTCGCGCCGCGGAGGCTGCTGAATCCCAACAGCTGCGGCGACAGGTGGCGACGCTCGAGGCCCGAATGGCTGAGTCCAGAAGCGAAGTCGACCATCAGCGAAGGAAGATCCGAGAACTCGAGGCACTCCAGCCCGCGTCCCAGGAGAGCGCGCCTGTCGCCGAAGAGGTGCCGGACCAGGTGGCGGCCCTCGAGGTCCAGCTATCCGAAGCCAGGGGGGAGCTCGACCGTCAGCGCGGCAAGATTCGGGAACTGGAGGCCTACATCTTCGAGTCGTCAGCGCTGACTCCTGCAGAGCCGAGCCCAATTCCGTCGCGGCCAACCCGGCATCCCGTCGCGGCTCCACCGCCCGCCGTAGGTCCTTACGACGACGAGCAGCAACCCGCTTGGCCCTCACCCCCGGTTGTTCCGAGTCGCCACCCAGCGCCGCGGCGCGAGAACCGTGAGGTAGGTACGAGCCAGCGGTCGGACGAGCGTCAGACCGGTGCCGTTTCGACGCCCGCGTCAGTTCCCACTCCCGATCCCACGGCCACGCGGCTCCGCCACCTCTATCGGCGGTTGCAGACGCATTCCAGGGACGAGGCGCTCAGCCCGGACGACCAACGTCGGTGGGTCGCCGATCTGGCGGCATATGACAAGGCGCTCGTGCTCGCCTGCATCGAGTGGGGGGTTCCGACCACCTTCAGGCCAGGCAACCGGCTGCCCTTCGACGATCGGGTAGCGCTCACGCGAGCCTTGAGCGCGGTCGGCCTCGATGTCGCGAGCTGACCGATTCTCGGACACCGCAGCTCGATGGTCGCTTCCTCACGCCTCGACGGAGGTGCAGGAAAGCCGATTACGACAAGGGGCCGAAGGAACGGGTCAGCGAGGGTAGCGAGGAGCCTGTCGTCGGGATCGTCGGCGGCGAACCGGTCGCGTCTTGGCTTGCGACCTCGCCCCTTCTATATCCGCTGACCTGGAGACGCGTGACTGGGCCCCGACTGCCACGGGAGCTCAATGACGAGCGTCTCAGGCCGTTTCCGTCGGCATCCGGCTCGGGGCACCGTAGCCGCCTGGAACCTGCAGCGCGTCCTTCTTCCGATGGCGAGCACGTGATGAGCCCCGAGCCTGGGGAGGTCCCGCACGTCGAGCGCCGCCTCCGGGTCGTCGAGAGTGAAGAGTCGGAGGTGCTCCGCTCCATCATCCCCTCTGCGGTCGAGATCGCCGACCTGGTCGTCAAGAGGGTCTCGGACCATTGAGTCTCCGCCGACCACCGAAGCACTGCCATCGGACAGGGTCAGGGGCGCTGGTCCCGGGGCTCGAGGTCGCGTACGGCCAAACCCTGGACGACCCGCCCATCGCAGTCAAAGCGCGACCCGTGGCAGGGACAGTCCCAGGTGGTCTCGGCGGTGTTCCACGTGACCGTGCACCCAGGTGGGTGCACACCGGGGAAACGGTGTGGAGGGCACCGCTGTCGTCCCGGTAGGCGGCCACCCGCTCCGCTCCCACCGCCAGCACGGCGGCGTCGCCCGGGGCGAGGTCATCGACCGACCGGTCGGTTGCGGTTCTCAGCCGGTCACCGACGAAGCGCTTGACCACGTCCGACGCCGACTGGCGGACGTTGAGCCGGCTGGAGTCGAAGACACGGCCCAGGGGTTGTCGTTTGCCGATGATGCTGTCGAGCAGCATCATGGCCGCCGCCGTCCCATTGCTCATGCCCCACTTCTGGAATCCGGTGGCCACGAGGATTCGCTCCGAGCCGGGCGACAAATGGGCCCACGAAAGGCAGCCGGTCGACGGGCAGGTAGTCCTGGGCCGACCAGCGACGGGTACGACGATGCCGGCGTGGTCGCGACCCACATCGACGGGTTTCTCTCCTGCAGGCTGCCCATCGTGGCGGCCTACCCGGCGACCGCCGGGGCCAGTCGCATCACACCGCCGACGGCGGTCAGGACTCGATCTCGGCCAGAACCTTGGCGGCATGCCCGTCGGCGCGCACGTTGTACCAGGCCCGCCGCACGACACCCTGCTCGTCGATCAGGAACGTGGAGCGGATGACACCCGTCACCGTCTTGCCGTAGAGCGACTTCTCGCCCCACGCGCCGTAGGCGGTCATCACCGCGTGGTCGGCGTCGGTCAGGAGCGGGAAGTTCAGACCGAACTTCTTCCGGAAGGCCACGTGACTGGACGCATCGTCGGCCGAGATGCCGAGGACGGCGGTGTCGGCGTGATCGAACACGGCCAGGTTATCGTTGAACTGGCACGCCTCGTTGGTGCACCCGGGCGTGTCGTCGGCCGGGTAGAAGTACACGACGACCCTGCGGCCGGCAAAGTCGGCGAGCGAGACGGGGGCGCCCTCGTGGTCGGGCAGGGTGAACGCGGGCGCAGGGGCGCCGGCGGTGAGTTGGGCCAACGGGAGACCTCCGGGTCGTTGCCGGGACCCTACCGGAGCGACAGCGGCGCCAGCCGTCGCCGGCCGGTGCCGGTGGATCAGCCCGAAACCGTTTCGCCACGACCAGGTCGACGACGTCGAGGAGTCGACCAGCGCGCTCCAGGGCCCGGCGCTGGCGTGCGGCGCCGGTGCCCCGCTGCAGTGTCCGGTGGACGAGATCGCGCACCTCGTCCCCACTCCCCGCCTCGTCCAGGCCGGGCGCACGAAGGCGACCAAGGTGTCGACGGCCTGCGCCGCGGGCACCGAGCGACGGGCTCCCAGGTCGATGAGGTCGCCGTCGAGGCCATACCGGGCCGACCTCCAGGTGGCGGCGCGCAGGAGACTCGGTCCGCACGGTAACCGGTGGGTCACCCCGAGCACGTGGGCGTGGAGGGTCCGGACCAGGGCCTGCACCAACCCGGCGACCAGCACCGCCTCGTCCACGGTGAGACACGTGTCGGCCATCCGGAACTCCAGCGTGTCGAAGCGGGCCGACGGCCGGACGTCCCAGTAGATCTCGGTGCGGAAACTGGCATAGGTGGTGTCGTCCCCCAGCCAGAACGGAGAGTTCACGGCCAGGGCGGCCACCACGGGCAGCCAGGGGCGGCTCCGGTTGAGCACCTCGATGGCCTCCTCGGCATCGACGAGGCCCACATGGACGTGGCACCCGCACACCATCTGCTCGCGCATCACCGTCTGGTACTGACGCTCCAGGCGCAGGTAAGCGCCTTCGGGTGTGACCTGGCCCTCGCGGGCGACGGCAGGGGGTGGGTCCCGGCGGCGGCGCGACGGCACCCGACCTGCTCGGCTGCGGCCGCGGCAGACCGGCGGAGGCGGACGAGCTCGGCGCGGAGCTCGCCGACCGTGCGGCACACCCGGTGCCCGTCTCGATCTGGGACTGCTGGAGCTCGTGGTCGACCTGCTGACCCGGGCCGACCACGTCCCGGGCGTGGGGCAGGACCCGTCGACGCGAGGGACCAGGCGCCGGGAGCCCGGGTCGACGAGGAAGAACTCCTCCTCCACGCCGACGGTGAAGTTCTCGTTCTCGGCCGCCATGGCCGCCATGGCCGCCATTCTGCCCGGCGCGGGCCGGGCGCCAGCCCGTCGCCGGCCGGCGGCATCCTGCTACGGTCACCTCCGACGTCGCCGTGGGCTCCCCTACTCCCGGCGTCCCTACTCGGATGAGACGACTCCTCGTGACGCTCTCGATGGTGGCACTGGTGGCTGCCGGCTGTGGCGGTGGCGGGAGTTCTCGTCCCCCGGTGTCGCTGGCCGGCTCCACCAACAACCACGGCACCAAGTCGGCGAAGGACGATCTGGCGGTGGTGGCCGACAACTTCTCCTTCAGCCCCACGTTCATCACCGCGTCGCCCGGTCAGAAGTTCACGGTGCAGCTCAGGAACGACGGCAACGCCCGCCACACCTTCACCAGCCCGGCGATGGGTGTCGATCTCGAGTTGGCACCCGGGGCCAGCCGGACGGTGGCACTCACCGCCCCGACCACGGGCTCGGTCGAGTTTCATTGCCGATTCCATCAGAGCCAGGGGATGCAGGGCGCCGTCTACGTCAAGTAGGACGGCGCCATGTCGAGCCATTAGGTTGAGACCGTGCCCCGCATCGATATCGAGCTCACCAGCGCCCAACCCGGAGGGGCGTGGACCTGGCGTGCAGCCGGTGCCCGCCAGCCGAAGGGCGTCCTCGAAGGCACTTTGCTCGACAGTGGGGCGCAGGTGGGCGACGTGTTGCGGGCGGAATGTGAGATCGACCTCGACGGCACCAGGGTGACCTCGGTCGTCGCCACACGGACCAAACGACGCGAGCCCGAGCGCCTGGCCATCCGGGGGTCCGACCAGGAGGGCCCGCTCGTCACCCAGGACGGAGGGGCTCCCGATCTTCGGGGTGAACGTCCCCGTCGTGAGGGGCGATCCGGGCGCGACCGTGACGGCGGCGGCCGCCCTGGGGGTTCGCCGGGCGGCCGGCCCAGTGGTCCAGGCGGCGGACGCGGAGGGTTCCCTGCGGGAGGGCGACCGGGAGGTGCGCCCAGCGGCGGACGCGGACCGGGCGCTCCCGGCGGCGGTCGACCGGCTGACGGTCGCCGGGCCGACGGCCGACCAGGAGGATCTCCGGGCGAGGCGCCCGGTGGCGGTCGCAGCCCTGGCACCCGACCGCCCGGCGCCAGGGGGGATCGACCGACTGCCCCCGGCGCCGGTGAACGAGGGTCCCGCCCTCCCCGTGGCGGCGACGGGCGGCGCGACGACCGCCAGTCCCGCGACCAGCCCCAGCGCCTTCGACGGGCTCGGCCCGAACCCTCGGCCGCGTCGGCCGCCGCTCGCCCTCGCCCGAAGCGGCTGCAACCGGGTCGGGTCCACCGAGAGTCCGTCCTGGCCGACCTCCCGCCCGAGCAGCGCCCGGTGGCCGAGAAGGTGCTCCGCGGAGGCCTTCCCTCGGTGCGTCAGGCCGTCGAGGAGCAAAACGCCGAGGCCCGCAGCACCGGTGCCCCCGAGGTGCGGGCCGACGCCCTGATGGCGATGGCCGAGGGCCTGCTCCCCAGGCTGCGGGCCGCCGAGTGGCGAGACCGAGCCGAGGCGGCGGCGGCTGACTTCTCCGAGATCGGCTTGCGTGACCTGCGCGCCGTCGTGGCCGGGTCCGATGCTGCCGGGAGAGATGACGAGAGCCGGGCCCTGGCCGGCCTCCTGCGCGAAGCCCTCGAACGCCGCAGCGCCGAGGAACGCGAGTCCTGGGTGGCCGAGATCCGCACCTCGCTCGTCGACGGCCGGGTGGTGAGAGCCCTGCGCCTGAGCGGCCGGCCACCGGATCCGGGCGCCCGTTTCCCCGCAGACCTGGCCGAACAGCTGAGCGCGGCCGCCGGCGCGGCCATGACGGCCGACACCGTCGCCGACCGGTGGGCTGCCCTTCTCGACGCCGTCGTCGCCTCCCCCGTTCGCCGCACCGTCCAGCCCCACGGCGTCCCGGCCGAGCGGGCCGAGGACCTGGAACGGGCCCTGCGCCTGGCTGCACCCCGCGTTCCTGGCCTGGCCGCCATGCTCGGCCCCCCGAGGCCGCCTCGACCCGTTGCCCCTGGCGATGCCCGTCCCCGGCCTGCTGGCAGCCGTCCTCCCCGCCGCCGTGGACCGGGGGGCGAACGCCGCCCGAGTCCCGCCCCGCCACCCGCGCCCGGTCCCGACGCCGTCGAAGCTCCCGCCGTGGCCCCCCCGGCCCCCTCGCCCGGTCCCGACGCCGTCGAAGCTCCGCCGGGGGTGCCCGCCGAAAGACCCGGCGACGGGTCCGATGCCGCTGTGCCAGCGCCCTCAGGCGATGACGGGGACGATGCCGTGCTCGTGGAGAAACTCCGCTAGGCCGTCGGCCAGGCGCCGGTGGGCCACCTCGTCCAACGCCACCCACTCGGCCTCCACGGCGTCATCGCCGGCCCGAGGGTTGGCGGTCTCCAGGATGGTCACTGCGAAATCCAGGATCACGTAATGGTAGTCGGGGCCCATGCGCTCGACCCAACCCACGAGTCCGTCGCAGACGCCCTCGAGCGCCGTCTCCTCGGTCAGCTCCCGCAGGACCGACTCGGCCAGCGTCTCACCCGCCTCCACCCGCCCCCCCGGGACCGACCAGACACCCGCAGCCGGGCCGTGGCCGCGGCGGATCAGGAGGAGCCGGCCCTCGGCCACGGCGATGGCCCCGACACACACCTCGGGCCTCATGGTCGGCGACCCATCGGCCCCCTCGGTGCATCAGCCTTCGGTGCGTCGGAGAGCGAGTGGTGCATCACAAGCTTGCGGGCCGTGAACCCCGACTCCTCGAAGAAGTTCTTCGTCTGTCGGTGACCGGGCAGGGCCATGGCGTCCATGCCGAAGCACTGCCGGTCGACCGACCAGGCCACGAGGTCGGTCATCATGGCCTCCCCGAGACCGATGCCCCGTGCCGCGGTCTCCACGAAGATGTCGTCGATGACGCCAAGCCGGGAGCCGTCGACGAGGTACTCGACCCGCACGACCGCGTAGCCGACGGTGACACCGTCGATCGTGCCCACCACCACGAGCGCGTCCTGGTCGTCGAGCAGCGCCTCGAGGCCCTTCTCCACGGGTTCGGGCCGCGCCTCTGCCGCCCGCCACACGGCGCCACCCCGTGTCGGTGTGAGCTCGGCGGCGGCCATCCGGTTCAGGTCGGCCAGCCGGGGAACGTCGTCGGGCCCAGCCAGGCGAACCCCCTCCATCAGGGCACCATCCTCATGGGCCGGTACGGAGCTGAGCAGCCTTGAGGAGAATCGTCTGGCGTGCCCGGCCGGCCATCTCGTACCGGCGGACCGCGTCGAGCTCCTCGGCCGACAGGCCGGGGAGGCGCTGCACCACTTGGGAGGCCGACAGGGTGTCGTAGCCGGGAATGGGCAGGTGGGCCGGGTCGCCGTCGGCGGGGTCGCCGTCGGCGGGGGCCGCCGGCGAGGGCGGGAGGTCGCGGTGTCCCAGCCCGGATCCCGGCGACCGGGCTGGCTCGATGTCGGGCTCGGGCACGGAGCCGGCATTCCGTTCGGGCACGGAGCCGGCATTCCGTTCGGGCACGGAGCCGGCATTCCGTTCGGGCACGGAGCCGGCTTCGCCCTCGTCGGCGGTGTCGGGCACCAGTCCCAGGGCGGCCAGCAACCCGTCGGCCTGCTCGGCCAGACGCCGAACGAGGTCGCCGCCCTGGCGGGAGCCCTGACCGACAGCCAGGCGCCCGACGACCCGGGCCACGGTCAGTCGGGCCTCGACCTGGCGCCGACCGATCTCGGCCCAGTGGGGAAGCCCCTCCCGTGCGGTCACGGCCAGCCCCACCGGACCGTAGAGCGCCAGGTCGAGCACCCGGTCGAGCGGCGAGACGGGATCGGGGGCGGGGCCCGGGCTCGTCTGCGGATCCGTCATTTGGGGTCCGTCATTCGGCGGGGCCGGTCATTCGGGGGAGCCGGTCATTCGGGGAGGCCAGTCATCGTCTCCGGACCGATCACACGCAGTCCCGGCAGAACATGCGGCCGGGGTCGGCCAACTGGCTGGGGTGCTTGACGAGGAAGCACGACGCGCAGACGAACTCCTCGGGCCGCTTGGCCGGCACCCGGGTCGAACCTTCGGCCCGCTCGTCGGGGTCGGGGGCCTCCTCGTCCTCGTCCGGTTCCTCGTCCACGACCACCAGGCGGTCCTTGAGGATCACGTCCAGGCCGGCCTCGACATCGTCGGGGTCGAGATCGTCGTCGTCGTCCTCATCGTCGTCGTCGTCGTCGGCCGAGACGGCCACTGCCTTCGGCTCACCGGTGCCGTCGACGGTCTCGGGCGCGAGGGGGACGGCGGTATGGAGGGCGTCGCCGATCAGCGGTGCGCCCAGTGCCTCGTCAGCCAGCGGGTCGTCGACCAGTGCCTCGTCAGCCAGCGGGTCGTCGACGAGCGGGTCGACGACGAGCGGGTCGTCGACGAGCGGGTCGTCGTCGACGAGGTCGTTGTCGCCCAGATCGTCGAGGTCCTCGAGGTCGTCGTCGTCCAAGTCGGCGGGTGCCTCGAGGCCCCCGAGATCTACGCTTTCTTGATCAGCCATGTTGCCGCAGTCCTTGCCGTGGCGTTCGGGGCCGGGAGCATAGACGACTTGCGCGCGCTCGGCGTCCGCCTCCTGGCCACAGGGTCGGCAGGGAGGGTGATGGGACTCGGGGGACCGTTGGTGCCGCTCGTTGGCCCACTCCAGCCGACCACAGTGCGTGGCCGGCCATCGGGGTTATCAGAACGTTCTCTACTTGGCCCCCCAAATCCCATGCTGCCCTTCGACCACCCCCTCAGCGGCGGGTTCACTTCAATCGTCGCTGAGGCCCACGACCGGCGGTTGGGGCGTCGGGGACGTCCTAACCATGGCCATTCAGCGGCGGACTGTCAAGCGGGAACAGAGCCCATTGCACCACCCCTGACCAGCCACTTCACGCGTCGCCGCTGGTCAGGGACAGTGGGAATGCAACCCTAAGTCATCAGTTGAGGGTTGACGTTCTGCGACCGCCGAACGTGCCCGTCGGCGGGCCTCCGAGCGCCGTTCGCCCTCGAGACGCTCGAGCCCTGTGGCACCGTGGTCAACGAAGCTCATCATGGCCGCGACCAGGGGATGCCCGGCCTCCTCGGCGATGAGGCGGTGCATCTGCTGAGCCACCTGGCGGTAGGACGGATGGCCGGCCGGCCCGCTGCGCAACTCGATGAGGTGCAGGGCCTCCCGGGCGTTCATGTCGATCGAGTAGCGCACGTTGTAGCCCAGGGCGACGGCATAGGGAGCCTGGGCGGGGAACATGGGCAGGAGAGCGTCATGGAGGTTGGCCGAGCGCTCCATGGCGTCGCTGAAGGTGTCACCGGCACCGGCGTCGACGACCTCGGGCGGCAGCACGTAGCCGTGCTGGGGGCCAAGAGCCTGCCACTGGATGGTGAGCATGCGGTGGCGCTGCAGGTCGCGGAAGGCCCCGTAGTCGGAGAGGACGTCGAAGCGGTAGGACACGCGCTCCAGGCCCCGACCGGGCTTGTGCCGGCGGTTGCGACGCTCACCCACGTAGGCGTCGACAACCCGTTGTCGCTCCTCGGCGCTCAGCGTGCGCACCCGGGCCAGGATCTGGTCCTCGGGCAGCTGGAGGTGGGGGTACACCATGGCCGCCAGCAGGTCGTCCTCGGCCCCGGGGTCGAAGTCGACCAGGCTGACGGTGGGGCGGGGCTCGACCTCGAGGCCGGTGAACAGGGCCCTCGCCACCTGGGCCGTGGCCTCGGTGGTAGAGGCCAGGTATGCCGACCACTCGCCGCCTCGCTCGGCGCGGTCGACCCTGGTCAGAAACGACGGGATCACCTTGCGCAACTCGGTCAGCACCAGGTCGGCATAGCTGCGGGCCTCAGGAAGGGGATGGGCCCGCATGCGCAGGAGCAGGGCCTCGTAGCCCTGGCCGGTGCCGTAGATGCCCACATTGGACAGTGACGACGCCGGCAACAGGCCACGCAGGCTGTCGAAGGCCTTGGCCCGGATCGACTGGCGGTAGACGAAGTCGGAATCGGCGGGGTCCTTGGGGTGGAGGCGCCGGAAGTGGTCGGCCATGGTGGGCAGCAGCTCGGCGTAGGTCTCGAAGGCCCGGTCGAGATCGGCCACGTAGCGGATGCCCAGGGGGGAAGCCAGCACCGCCGGGTCGCGGTGGTAGCGGTAGCGGCCTCCGAGACGACCGTCGTAGGCGACGTAGCGGGTGGACTGCTCCAGGTAGGCCATGAGGCGGCCCCACTCGAGCACCTTGGTGAGCAGGTTGGAGGCCTGCTCGCAGGCCAAGTGGACCCCGCCGAGCTGGGCGACCGAGTCGTCGCCGTAGTCGAAGAAGACTTTGTCGTAGAGCGCCTCGGCCCGGCGCAGCCCGATGGTGGCGTCGATCGAGGCGTCGCCGGTGGTGTCGAGGTCGCCCACGAACTCGTCCAGGAAGAGGCGACGGAGGCTCTTGGGCGACCGGGAGTAGCGGGCGAACAACGCCCCCTTCACCACCTCCGGCAGGTTGACGAGGGCGAACACGGGCCCGTCGAGGTTGGTGAAGTAGCGGCGCAGGACGTCGGCCTCCGTGTCCGACCACTGCTCAGCCACGTAAGGGTGCACGGCCCGGAGACTAGGTGGCGGGGTCGAACGCGGCGCGGACCTCAGCCAGGGCGCCGGGCCGCAACCACAGGTCGACCACCGTCATGGCCATGGCCTTGGCCCCGTCGAGCACGGCCCTGTCGCCCTCGGGCCCGCCCGCCCACTCGGCAAAATCGGCCGAATGCAGGGACACCTCGGGCGGTGACACGGCCACCATCGGGTGGATGGACGGCACCAGGTAGCTGACGTTGCCCATGTCGGTGCTGGCCATGATCTTGCGGCCCGGGCCGGGCTCGGCGACGGGACGTCCCAGGGTGGCGCTGTTCCGGGCGTACAGGTCGACGAGGGGCCCGTTGGTGCGCAGGTCGCTGTACTCGGGCGCCGTCAACTCCCATTCCATGGAACATCCGGCCGCCGAGGCGCCCGCCTCCAGGCAGGCGAGGACCCGCTCCTCGAGCGGCTGCAGGCTGGCCAGGGTGGCGGAGCGGACGTACCACTCGGCCACGGTGTGGTCGGGGACGATGTTGGGCTTCTCGCCGCCCTCGAGGAACACGCCGTGGACGCGCTCGGAGCCGCCGATGTGCTGGCGCAGGGCGGCGACGGCGTTGTACCCGAGGACGGCGGCGTCGAGGGCGTTGCGCCCCCGCTCCGGGAAGGCGGCGGCGTGGGCGCCCCTCCCCCGGTAGGTCACCACCAGGCTGGCGATGGCGATGGCCTCGGGCTCGGTCAGGTCGAGGCCTGCGGGATGCACCATCATCGCCGCCGCCACCCCGTCGAAGGCGCCACGGTCGCCCATGACCACCTTGCCGCCGCCACCCTCTTCGGCCGGCGTGCCCAGCACCACCAGGCGTCCCCCCGCCTCGCCGGCCACCGCCGCCGCTGCTATGCCGGCTCCGAGGCCGGCAGCGGCGATGATGTTGTGACCGCAGGCGTGCCCGATGCGGGGCAGTGCGTCGTACTCACAGAGCACGGCGACCGCCGGCGCGTCCGCTGCGGACAGCCCGGCCTGAGCCACCAGGGCGGTCTCGAGACCGAACGCACCCCGCTCGACGGCCAAGCCGGCGTCCTCGAGGGCATCGGCGACCAGTCCGGCGGCATAGTGCTCCTCGAACAGCAACTCGGGGCGCCGGTGAATCTGGTGGGACACCTCGAGGAGCAGGCCGGCTTGGCGGTCGACCTCGTCGAGCACCCGGGCCTTGGCGGGCTCCAGCTCGAGGTCGGCCACCATCGGATCCTACCGGGACGACCCGACCCCTCGGCCGTCCGGTCCCCGGACGGCCGTCAAAGGTCTTGCTGATTGCCGGTGAGTCAGTCGCCCTTGATCTTGTCGGACACCTTGTCGACGGCGTCCTTCACCGAGCCGGTGGCCTTGTCGACCTTGCCCTCCCGCTTCAGGTCGTCGTCGTCGGTGAGATCTCCGGCAGCTTCTTTGACCCGGCCCTTGGTCTCGTCCACGCTACCCATGGTGGTTCCTTTCGTCGGCGGTCATTGGTGTGGATGTCTTCCCCGCAGGCGCCGGACCCAACCTCGCCGATCGGGCTGTGGTCCGAACCAGGCCCACCGATCGTTCTGGTCACGTCGGGTGGCCCTGACCAGCCGAAACGTGACCAGAACCGGAAGGCGTCACACCACGACGGTCAGAGCGTCGGGTTCGACCCGCGCGGCCAGGCGCCGGGCCCGACCGACGACCTGACCGTCGACCCGCACCACCAGGGGGCCTTCGAGCTCGACCTGGACAGCATGGGTTCGCCGCTCCGTGATCCCCGGGTGGGGCAGATGTGCCCCGTGGTGGAGCCGGGCTCGTACCGGGAGGAGCTGGGAGGCCTTCAGGTGGACGTCGTAGGTGTCGAGCAGGCCGTCGCCGGGATGGGCTCGGGGCCCGAGGTTCCAGTCGCCGAGCCACTGGGCGTTCATGGCGACGAACGCCCGTGTCCACAGTCGCGAACGGGCCACCAGGTGGGCGACGAAGAGGTGGAGGCGCCCGTCCAGGAGCACCTCGCCCAGGTCGACGGAGAAGATCACGCCACCGCCGGAGCGAAGGCGGTCCTCGCCACCGCCGTCGCTCCCCGCCGACCGGCTGCCCCCGAGGGTGCGGCACAGGTCGCCGCCCACCAGGCCGAGGGCGGGCGGGGCGTGGCGCTCCCGGCGGGCGGCCTCCACCACCTGGCGGGCCTCGGCATCGGAGGCCACCACCACGCCGCCCACGGGAAACGAACCCGGTTCGCCGTAGGGGCCCCCCTTTGCTATGGGCACTCGTGGCCCACTAGGTCCCGACGACCGAGGAGATGGCCACCACACCTCGGAAGAGGCCGTCGGCGGCCTGGCGCGCCGTCTTGGCCGTGGCCGGCTCGTTGGCCACGTCGCCCAGCTGGCGAAGCAGGTCGATGAGCTGCTTGACGTTGCGGACGAAATCGCCGCCGGAGATCTCCTCGTCGGCGATGACCTCGCCCAGGTCCTCTCCCGCAGCCCAGCCGTAGGCGGCGGCGAAGAAGCCGGGGTCGGGGGGTCGGGTCAGGGGGAGCCCGGCCTCGTCCTCGGCCTGGTTCAGTTCCACGGCCAGGCGCGACAGGTCGGCCCAGCGCCGCCGGACCCGTGACGAGGGAAACCAGGGCTCGGGTCGGGGGCCGGACGAGCGCGTCTCGAAGGTGAACGCCGAGGCCAGGGCGGCAACGGACGTGGCGTCGAGGCCGTCGAACACCCCGGCCCGCAGGGCCTCGGCCACCAGGAGGTCGCATTCGTGCCAGATGCGGGCGAGCTGCGAACCGGCCTCGGTGAGCGACCACTCCTCGACGTAGCCCCAGGTCCCGAGGACCCTCAGCACCCGGTCGAACTGACGGGCCAACGACTCGGTTCGCCCCTGGATGCGGCGCTCGAGCCGGCGTCGGTCCTTCTCGAACCGCTCGGCCCGCTCGGCGGCCCGCAGGTGGGCGCGGGCGTCGGGGCAACCCGCCACGGGATGGGCCTCGGCCTCGGCGGCGGCGTCGGCCAGGGCGCCGGCCCGGCCACCCCCGCCCATGCGGTGGGCAGGACGGGTGGGCGGGTCCGAGACCCGTGTCGCCTTGGCCAGTGACGCGGCCACGGCCCGTTGGAACCCGGGGTTGCGGGGAGCGAACGGCGAGGGGAGCTCGACCCGACTCGCGGCACGAGGCGGCAGGGGGAAGTCGCGCGTGGACAGGGCCAGATGGCGACGATCGGCGGTGAGGGCGCTCACCCGTACGTCGCCGCCGCGGCGTTGTCCCGTCGACAGGATCACCACCGGCCCGGCGGACTTGCCCCCGGTCAGATGGACGACGTCACCCGGTCGGAGCCGCCCCAGGGCGGCGGACACCTCGGCCCGGGCCACGGCGGGGGCCGGGCCCATGTCGTCGAGCCGGCCCAGCAGGCGGCGGTAGACGTCGATGTCCCCCCGCTCACAGGCCGCTGCCTGGCGGGCGAGGTCGCGCTGGGCGACCGTCTTGGCCACCTGGGCTTCGAGCCGGACCACGTCGCGATCGGCCCCGTACTGGGCGAACGAGAGGTTGAGCAGGTGCCGGGCGGTGTCGGGCTGGTAGCGGCGGACGAGGTTGGCGGCCATGTTGTAGGTGGGACGAAACGACGACGACAGGGCGTAGCTGCGGGTCGAGGCCAGGCCGGCCACCTGTTCGAACGGGACGAACGGCGACCACAGCACGGTGGCGTAGCCGACGGGATCGATCCCCCGTCGCCCGGCCCGGCCGGTGATCTGGGTGTACTCGCCCGGGGTGAGGAACTCGTGGCGCTCGCCGGTGAACTTTGACAGCTTCTCGATCACCACCGAGCGGGCCGGCATGTTGATGCCGAGGGCCAGGGTCTCGGTGGCGAACACGACCTTGACCAGCCCGGCGGTGAAACACGCTTCCACCGCCTCTTTGAACGGCGGCACCATTCCTGCGTGATGGGCGGCCAGGCCCGACTCGAGGCAGGCGAGCCACTTGCGGTAGCCGAGCACCTCGAGATCGGCGGCCGACAGGCTCTCGGCCTTGGCCTCGGCGATGGCCCGGATGGCCGTGCGCTCGTCCGGCGTGGTGAGCCTGAGGCCGAAATCGAGGCACTGGCGTACGGCATCGTCGCACGCCGCCCGGCTGAAGATGAAGAAGATGGCAGGCAGCATCGACTCGGTATGGAGGCGCTCGACGGCCTCGGCCCGCCGGGGCGCGTAGAGACGGCCCCGGGGCCGACCGCGGTCTCGCCCGCCCCGGTCGTGGTGGTCCCGCCCTCCCGAGGCGCGGGCGTCGAGGCGGACGGCCTCGGGATTGGGCTTGCCGTCGACGAAGGTGGGCAGCAGGTGCAGGCCGTCGGCCTGGCGGTCACCCACCATGTAGAGGTGGATCAACTCCACCGGTCGGCGCTCCTCGATCACCGCCGTTGTCTCACCCCGGACCGTGGCCACCCAGTCGGCGAACTCCTCGGCGTTGGACACGGTGGCCGACAGGCACACCAGGATCACCTCGGGCGGCAGGTGGATGATCACCTCCTCCCAGACCGGTCCCCGGTAGGCGTTCTGCAGGTAGTGCACCTCGTCGAGCACGACGTAGCGCAGGCGGTCGAGCGCCGACGACCCTGCGTAGATCATGTTGCGCAGGACCTCGGTCGTCATGACCACGACCGGCGCGTCGCCGCTCACGGCGTTGTCGCCGGTGAGCAGGCCCACGCGATCGGGCCCGTGACGACGGAGGAGGTCGCCGTACTTCTGGTTCGACAGCGCCTTCAGCGGCGTGGTGTAGAACGCCTTGCCCCCCTCGGCCAGCGCCTTGGCCACGGCGTACTCGGCCACCACCGTCTTGCCCGACCCCGTGGGCGCGGCGACGAGCACCGATGTCCCGGCGTCGAGCGCGTCGAGGGCCCGCACCTGGAAGGGGTCGAGCGGGAAGCCGTAGGTGGCGGCGAACTCCTCGCGCTTCAGCTTCGTCTCACTACTTCTTCAGCAGCCGGCCCACCACGATGGCCGCCTCGTAGAAGACGTACATGGGGATGGCCATGGCGAACAGTGAGTACGGGTCCTGGCTGGGGGTGATGACGGCGGCCACGGTCACGATGACGACGATGGCCGGGCGCCGCCACTTGCGTAGGCGTTGACTCGGCACCACGCCGGCCAGTTCGAGGAACACGAGCAGGATGGGGAACTCGAAGGCGATGCCGAAGGCGAGGATCATCAAGGTGATGAGGCTCAGGTACTTCGACGGCGTGAAGATCGGGTCGAGGTCGGGGCCACCGACACCGATGAGGAACTTGAGGGCAGGCCTGAAGGTGAGCATGGCCACCCCGGCCCCCATGAGGAAGAGCACGATGGAGGCGATGATGAAGGGGACGGCATAGCGCTTCTCGCGCTTGTGCAGCCCGGGGGTGATGAACCGCCACAGCTGCCAGAGCACCACGGGCGAGGCCAGGAACAACCCGCCCCAGCCGGCGATCTTGAGGCGGGTTGCGAAGCCCTCGAGGGGATCGGTTATGAGCAGGCGCTTCTTGTGGGTGATGTCGGTGTAGGGGCCGATCAGTACGCTCAGGATCCGGTTGTAGAGGATGAAGGCGATCGTGCCGCCCACCGCGAGGGCGACGGCACAGATGATGAGACGTCGCCGGAGCTCCGTGAGGTGCTCGACGAGCGACATGCGCCCGCTCTCGGGCTCGTCGACCTCGCGGTCGTCGGGGATGATGGCGATGTTCGCCTAGCCCGCGGGCTGCCCGCCCGAAGAGGACTCGTCGGCCGGTGGTTCGGGAGCGGCACCGGGGGCGTGGGCAACCGGCCGGCTCGCCGACGGTCCGTCCACCGAGGTGGTCGTCGCCGGCAGCTCTCCAGGGCTCATCGGCAACGCTGCGATCACGGCGGGGGCGGGGAGCTCCGGCAGGGTCGGGTTGGGTAGCTCCGGCAGGGTCGGGTTGGGTAGCTCCGGCGGGGTCGGGTTGGGTAGCTCCGGTCGCTCCGGAGCAGGCGGCGTGGAAATCGCAGGTGACGGCTCGGGCGGCTCTGGTTCAGTGGGCGCGGGGACAGGGGGCGACGGCACCGGGGGGGAAGGGGGCACCGGCGAATCGGGGTTGACGTCGATGACGTCGCGGATCTCGCTCTGCACGCTCTGGGACCAGCGCCTGACCTCGCCCATGGCCTTGCCGATCTGGCGGGCGGCTTCGGGCAGCTTCGAGGGGCCGAGCACGATCAGGGCCACCACGAGGATCACGAGGATCTCGGGAGCACCCAGCGACGAGGGCACAGGCGGATCCTACCGGCGACGGGTCTTGTCGATGGACTCGCCCAGCTCGTTCACGTCGCCGCCCAGGCGCTGCAACTCGGCGTTCACCGACTGTCCCAGCATGTCCACGTTGCGCTGGAGCTGGCGCGCCGCAGCCAGGACGCGCGCCAGGACCCGGACGATCGCGGCCACGCCGACCGCCGCCATCAGTCCCAACACGATCCACAGTGCAGTCATCCCCCAATGCTACGCGCCGTAGAGTCCGAAAGTGGAGCCGCTCCGCCGACCCCCGATCGCCTTCGCCCACCGCGGCGCCCGGGCCCACGCCCCCGAGAACACCCTCGACGCCTTCCGCCTCGGCCTCCGCCTCGGAGCGAGCGGCCTGGAGAGCGATGTGTGGCTGACCGCCGACGGCGTCGCCGTCCTCGACCACGACGGCCGAGCCGGCGGTCGCTTTCGACGCCGGGCGATCAATGAGGTCGACCGGTCGGCCCTCGACGCCCACGTTCCCACCCTCGCCGAGCTGTACGCCGAGTGTGGCACCGACTTCGAGCTCTCCCTCGACGTCAAGGCGCTGGACGCGGCCGAGACGACGTTGGCGGTGGCCGAGGCGGCGGGCAACGGCGCCGTCGAACGCCTGTGGCTCTGCCACTCCGACCTCGACGTCCTCGTCGGATGGCGGGCCCGGTGGCCGACCGTACATCTGGTCGACAGCACCCGTCTGCGGCTGATGCACCGCGGTCCCGAGCGTCGGGCCGCCCAGCTGGCCCAGGCCGGCATCGACGCCGTCAACCTCCATCAGTCCGACTGGTCGGCCGGGCTCACCACCCTGTTCCACCGTTTCGGCCGGCTGGCCTTCGCGTGGGACGCCCAGCACGAGCGGGTGCTCGGGGACCTGGTGCGGATGGGCATCGACGGCGTCTACAGCGACCACGTCGACCGCATGCTCGAGGCTCTCAGATCGTCGCCGTGAGCGTCAGAGGAGACCGATCTGGCTCAGCGGCCAGACCTTGACGAAGGCGCGGCCCACCACCAGGTCTTCCGAGACTGTGTGGAAGAAGCGGCTGTCCTTGGAGTTGGAGCGGTTGTCGCCCATCATCCAGAGTTGCCCGGGTGGGATCCTCTCGGGAGGGAACGACGATGTAGAGGTGCCGGTGGGCAGGTAGGGCTCCTTCAGCGGGTCCCCGTTGATGAAGACCCGGCCGTCGTGGCCCTCGACGGTCTCGTTTGGCAGGCCGATCACCCGTTTGATGAGGTCTTTGATCTCGGGGTTGTCCTCGCCGGGCGGGCTGCGGAAGACGACGACGTCGCCTCGATGCACGTCGTGGAGGTCGTAGCTGACCTTGTTGACCAGCACCCGGTCGCCGATCATGAGGGTGGGCTCCATCGAGCCCGACGGGATGTAGAACGCCTGCAGCAAAAAGGTCTTGACGACCAGGGCGACGATCAGGGCGCCGACGAGGATGACGATCCACTCGATGGCCCCCCGCATGCCCGATGGCTTGGACTCCGGGGGTGGAGCGGTGAGAGTGTCGGGAAGGCTCACCCGCTCGTCGACCATGGAGGCGAGGCTACCCCAGCCCGATAGCGCCTCAGGAGGCGGCAGGCCGCACCCGCAGCCACGTCGGCGTCGCCCGTGACGACCCTGGCCACCGGTCCGAGGCGAAGCAGGAGCCGTTCCAACCAGGCCCGCTCGCTGACCGCCAGCGTCACCCGCAGGCGTCCACCGTCGAGGGCCTCGACGGCCTCGCTCGGGTACTGCTCGACCACCCATCGGGCCGCCGGCTCCAGTTCGAGGGTCACCCGCGGGTCGTCGGGCTCGGCCCGGTAGACCGTGAGCTCGGGTTTGTGGGCCGGTGGCTCGAACCGGCTGTCCAGGGTGACGGCACTGCGAACGCGGTCGACCCGGAACAGGCGCTCGTCGTCCACCGCGTGACAGAAAGCGGACAGGTACCACTGGCCCCCGGCAGAGAAGACGGCGTAGGGATCGACCACGCGCTGGGTCCATTCGTCGCGGCCGAACGCGTAGTACTCCAGCTCCACCTGCTGGTGGGCGTTGACGGCCTCCGACAGGGAGCGGAAGGTCTCGGGCGGTGCCGGGCCGAGCGACACGTCGACCGAGTCCTCGGCGCCCACGCCCAGCGCGGCGGCCAACTTGGCCAGGCCCCGGGCCAGGGGGCCCTGTCCCCCGCTCAGGGGGCCGCTCGGGCCCTGTCCCCCGCGCTCGGCCCCGGGGGCGGCGAGGAGGCTGGTGCCTGCGACCAGCAGGGCCAGGCCTTCGCCCGGGGTGAGACGGAGGGGCCGGGCAAAGTAGTCGGCGTAGCGAATCCAGACCCGGCCGTCGGCGACGTCGACATCGATGAGCGTGTCGGGCGTGTAGGGGTGCAGGCCGCACAGGAACAGCAGCTCCAGATCACTGGCCAGCTCGGCTTCGGTGCAGCCGAAGCGGGCGCAAACATCGGCCACCTGGGGTCCGTCGTGGGCCGCCACCCATGGCACCAGGGCCAGCAGCCGCTGGAGGCGCTCGTGGGCGCTCACTCGGGACAAAGTGCCTCCAGCCAGGCCACCATGTCGGCCCGCAGGTCGGGCGGGCCGAGCACCTCGGCGTGGTCGAGGAAGCCGAGCACGAACGAGCGGAAGGCGTCACGGTTCGTCACCCGCACGGCGAAGACCGCCGAACCGTCGGAGCGCCGCTCCTCGACGGCGTCGGTCCCGAGGTGGCCGGTGGCCCATGCCGCCTGGTCGGAATCGACCAGGAGGCGACCGGCGACAGGGGCATCGCCGCCCGTCTCCCACGGCGGCGGCGCCGATGTCGCGGCCGGAGCCGGCTCGAAGGCGCCCGGGGCGCCGGCCGTGTCCACGTCGGACTCGATGCGGTCGAGGCGGTACGACCGGGCGTCGTCGGCGTCGGTGTCGCGCCCTGCCAGGTACCAGTGGCCGTTGCGGAACGACAGCCGGTGAGGCTCGATTCGGCGGGGCCGGCCCCGGTAGTCGAAGCTGACCCGACGTCGCTCGGAGATGGCCGCGAACAGCGCAGCCAGATGAGCCTCCCCGGGCAACGCCGCCACCGTCGCGGTGGGGCCGGCTTCGGCCACCTCCCCGCCCAGCTTCCACAGCGCCCCCATGCCGTCGGCCCCCTCGAGGTGCACGGCCGACGCGGCCAGGTGCAGGGCGGCCAGCTCGTCGGCGGCCAGGCCCGGGTCGGCCAGGTAGTAGTCCTCCTTCGGGATGCGGTACCCCACCATGGCCGGCTCGGCCGGGTCGATGGCCTCGGTCACCACCGGCACCCCCATGTCGCGCAATGTCTCCTTGTCGCGCTCGAAGGCCCGCCGGAACGTGGCCTTGTCATCGGGGTAACCGGGCACCCGCTGGCGCAGGTCCTCGGCGCTGAGCGGTCGAGCCGCGTCGAGGAGGGCGGCCACCAGGTTGATGAGGCGTTCGAGCCTGTTCATCGCCCTCTCCTCGTCCCCACGAGGCCACCGTACCGGCGGCCGGGTGCTTCTTGTCCGGACTCCCGGAAATGTTCCGGTAACCTCGGAACTTGGTGACGACCCGCCGCAAGCTCCTCCTCCTGCTGCGAAAGAACCCCGGCGTGACGGTCACGGAGTTGGCCGCCGAGCTCGATCTCACCGGGATGGGCGTACGCCGCCATCTCGCCGCTCTCGAGGCCGACGGCCTGGTGGAGACCACCGAGTGCGCCCGCCAGGCCCGGGGCAGGCCGGCTACAGGCTGGCGCCTGTCGACGGCGGGCGTCGAGCTGTTCCCCCGCCGGTACGACGCCATCGCCCTCGACCTGCTCGAGGATGTGACCGAGCACGCCGGGCCCGCCGCCATGGCCGCGGTGTTCGCCCGCCGCACCGACAAGCAGGTGGCCGAGTACGAGTCCGCGCTGGCCGGCCGCGACACCCTGTCCGACCGCGTCGCCGGCATTGCCGCCATCCGCGACGAAGCCGGGTACCTGGCCGAGTGGTCCGAGACCGCCGACGGCGACCTGGTGCTCACCGAGAACAACTGCGCCGTGCATCGCGTGGCCGAGCGCCATCCCGCCGTGTGCGCCATGGAGCTCTCGCTCATCCGGCGCGTGCTGGGCCCCGACGTCGAAGTCGACCGGGTGGCCCACACCATGGCCGGCGACGCGGTGTGCTCCTACTGCATCCGCCCCCACCACGACGCCTGACCCCCGCTTCTCGAGCGACGCTCGGCTCGACGCAGGCATCCACGATGTCCTGACGCCTGGGCCAGAGTCGTCCGCCGACGGATCGGAACCCGCCGACCTCGTCGTCGCCGCCCGGCGGCTGGCCGACGAACTGCTGGCCCCCGCCGCCGAGGCCACCGATCAGGCCGCGGTAGTGCCCCGGGGCCACCTCGACGCCCTGGCCGATGCCGGCCTGTGCGGACTGGCCGGCCCAGTCGAATACGGAGGGTGTGCTGCGCCCACGTCGGTGACGCGCCCCGCGTACGAGGCACTGGCCGGGGCCTGCGGTGTCACCTTCTTCGTGTGGGTGCAGCACCACGCTCCGGTTCGCCTGCTGGCGAGGTCGGACAACGACGGGTTGCGTGACCGGTGGCTCCCGGGACTGTGCCAGGGGTCGGTGCTCGGCGGCGTGGCCTTCGCCTACCTGCGCCGGCCCGGGCCCCCGGCGGTGGTCGCCCGGGCCGTCCCCGGCGGGTGGAGGGTGCGCGGCGAGGCGCCCTGGGTGACGTCGTGGGGACTGGCCCGGCTCTTCGCCGTGGCCGCGGCGATCGAGGCCGACGACGGCGACGGCGACGGCGACACCAGCGCCGCCCCCGGCGGGCGGGGCCCCGGCCAGGCGTTGTTCTTCCTGCTCGACGCCGAGACTGCCGGGCCGTCGGTGCGCCCCACTCCCCCGCTGGCCATGTCGGCCATGGCCGCGTCGGCAACCGTGCGCCTGGCCTTCGACGACCTGTTCGTCCCGGCCGACCAGGTGGTCGCCACCATCGACATCGGTGCCTGGCGCGGGCGAGACCGGGCAGCCACGTCCCAGCCCCATCCTGCGCCGTTCGGCCTGGCCACAACCGCGACCCGGCTGCTCGGCGAGCGAGCCGCGGTCGGCCCCGGGGGCGGTCAGCCGGCGGTGGACCGGGCCAGCCGCTCCCTGGCGGCCGAATTGGACCAGTGCCGGGACCGGTCGTACGCCCTGTCTGACTCCGAGCGCACCGACGACGCCCATCTGAACGCCATGGTCGAGGCCCGGGCCCTCAGCCTCGATTTGGCCATGCGCTCGGCCCAGGCCCTGGTGGCCGCTACCGGTGGCCGGGCCATGGGTCTCGACCACCCCGCCCAACGCCTGGTGCGCGAGGCCGCCTTCTGGTCGATCCAGGCCCAGTCGTCGCCGCTGCGAGAAGCGACGTTGGGGATCGTGTCCGCACCCCGACGACCGCGGGCCGGCTGACCGACGAGGACCAGCGGCGTGTTGGCCAGGTCCATGCCCGAGAGTATCGTCTACGACGACGGCCTAGTGCTCCATCGCGCGAATAGAACGCGTGTAGTAAGTCGGCATGTGGACAGCGCCTCCCATCACCGTGACCGACGACGAGCGAGCTGAGTTGCACCGACGGGTGTCCGCGCACACGACGTCGGTGCGGGCCGCCCGTCGGGCTCGGATCATCCTGGCGGCGGCCGAGGGCGTTCCCTCTCGACAGATCGCTGCCACCGTGGGCATGCATGAGTCGAACGTGGCCAAGTGGCGGAATCGCTTCCGGGACAAGGGCCTCGACGGCCTCGACGATGAACCTCGCCCCGGGGGCCCACGGCGCTTCGGCCACGACGAGCGCATGGCCATGGCCGCGGCGGCAACCTCGGAGCGTGATCCCGATGACCCGG
>JBPCNP010000068.1:0-10629 GCA_051001215.1 Acidimicrobiales bacterium | reverse complement strand
TGCTCGTCGCCAACAGAAACAGCTGATCCCGGTCCCCACCCACATAATGACGTGCCATAGACAATTATGCCATATGGCGCGCTCTCATGCACGGATAGGCGCTATTTTGCGACAGCCTGCCAGTGTTAGAAATCGCGCACAGAACGGCAGCGATCAGGGAGACCGGGTGCGCGTTGCGGAGTGGGTCGCAGGGGCGGGGGCCTCGCTGCTGGTGGCCAGCTTGTTCGGGCCGTGGGTACACCGGCCTGCGACCAATCCCGCCCTCGTCGAGACGCGCAACGGTTGGCTCACCCTCGGCGTCTTCTCCGTCGTCATGGTGGGGGCCGCCGCCGTCCCAGTCTGGCAGCTCGTCCGGCACGTCCAGCGACGACGGTGCCTGCGCCCCCAAGCCCTCGTGTGCGCTGGTGCGGCGGCAGTCACTGGCGTCATCGCCACTCTCGGTTTCCGCATGGGTGAGACCGACCAGCCCGGCGGCGGGCTCCACGTGGGACTGGGAGCTGCCGGCCTGATGGTGCTCGGTGGGGCCCTCGCCGTCTGGCTGGCTCCCTTGCCCCGGTCTTCCGTGGTGGCCGGCGGGGCCCAGGACGGGGGCGACCCTCGGGGCGGGCAATCGCGCCCCGATCCCGATGGAGGACCACGCGTAGACTCCGGCGATGCCCAACGCTCCCGAGCCCGCTCCCTCCGGCGCCGGGGCCGGCGCCGGGGAACCCCGACAGGCAGCGCAGAGCCCGCCGGCTCAGGAGGCACAACAGAGCCCGCCGGCTCAGGAGGCACAACAGAGCCCGCCGGCTCAGGAGGCACAACAGAGCCCGCCGGCTCAGGAGGCACAACAGAGCCCGCCGGACCGGATTCTCACTGTTCCCAACGCCCTGTCGCTCGTACGGCTGGCCTGCGTCCCGTTGTTCTTGTGGTTGCTCTTCGGACGTAACAACCCCGACGGGGCGGCCTGGCTCCTGGCCATCCTCGGGGCCACCGACTGGGTCGACGGCTACATCGCCCGGCGCTTCAACCAGGTGTCGACGGTGGGCAAGGTCCTCGACCCCGCCGCCGATCGCATTCTTCTCATCGTGGGCATCTTGGCCATCCTCGACTACGGAGCGGTGCCGGCCTGGCTGGCGTGGGTGGTCATCGCCCGCGAGGTCGTCGTCGGGGCCGGGGTCCTGATGCTGGCCGGCCTGGGGGCACGACGCATCGACGTGCAGTGGATCGGCAAGTGCGGGGCCTTCGCCCTCATGGTGGCCTTCCCCCTGTTCCTGGTGTCCGATGCCGGGGTCTTCTGGGCCGACGAGGCCCGCTTCGTCGCCTGGCCGGTGGCCCTGGTCGGCCTGGCACTGACGTACTGGTCGGCGGTGATGTACATACCGCTCGGTCGGGCCGCGCTCGGCGCCGCTCGGGCCGAAAAGGCCGAGAAGGCCGAGAAGGCGTCGAGCCGCGGTCAGGTAGGGTCGGCCGAGTGAAGGCCGTCATCATGGCCGGCGGCGAAGGCACCCGCCTCCGACCGCTCACCTCGAACCAGCCCAAGCCCCTCATGTCGCTGGTCAACCGGCCCATGATGGAGCACATCGTGCGGCTGTTGAAGAAGCACGGTTTCGACGACATCGTCGTCACTCTGGCCTTTTTGCCCCAGACCATCCGCAGCTACTTCGGCGACGGCAGCGAGTTCGGCGTGCGCATGGCCTACGCCACCGAGGAGACACCGCTGGGCACGGCCGGCTCGGTGGGCAACGCCAAGAAGGAGCTGGACGAGCCCTTCCTCGTCATCTCCGGCGACGTCCTCACCGACATCGACCTCAGCGCCATCGTCGAGTTCCACCGCGATCGCGAGGCGCTGGCCACCATCGCCTTGAAGTCGATGGAGAACCCCCTCGAGTTCGGCATCGTGATCACCCACGACGACGGCTCCATCGAGCGCTTCCTCGAGAAGCCCACCTGGGGCCAGGTGTTCAGCGACACCGTCAACACCGGCATCTACGTGCTCCAGCCCGAGATCTTCGACTACATCCCCGACGGCAAATCGGTCGACTTCTCCGAGGACGTGTTTCCCGCCCTCCTCGACGACGGCAAGGCGGTGTTCGGCTTCGTGGCCGAGGGCTACTGGGAGGACGTGGGCACCCTCGACGCCTACATCAAGGCCCACCAGGACGTGCTCGACGGCAATGTCGACACCGAGATCCCGGGCTTTCGCATCGCCGACGGCGTGTGGCTGGGAGAGGGCGCCGAGATCGACCCGGGCGCCAAGGTCGAGGGCCCCGTGGTGGTGGGGGAGAACTGCCGGGTCGAGACCGGCGCCCGGCTGGGCGAGTACACCGTGCTCGGCAACAACGTGGTGGTCAGGGCCGATGCGTCGGTGCAGCGGTCGGTGGTGCACGACAACGCCTATGTGGGCCAGTCGGTGAAGCTGCGGGGCACGGTGATCGGGCGGGCGGCCGACCTGCGGGCCTACGCGCGCTGCGAGGAGGGCGTGGTCCTGGGCGACGAGTGCCTGGTCGGCGACCACGCCGTGGTCAACACGGGCGTCAAGGTCTATCCCTACAAGACGGTCGAGCCCGGTGCCATCGTCAACTCCTCCATCGTCTGGGAGTCGCGCGGCTCGCGCAGCCTGTTCGGGGCCCAGGGCGTCAGCGGGCTGGCCAACGTCGACGTCACCCCCGAGCTGGCCGTGCGCATCGCCATGGCCTACGGCACGACCATGAAGAAGGGCTCCACCGTCATCACCTCGCGCGACACGAGCCGGGCGGCCCGGGCCCTCAAGCGGGCCATGATGGCCGGCCTCAACGCCGCCGGCATCAACGTCGACGACCTGGAGATGGCGCCGGTTCCCGTCACCCGGTTCGCCGTCCACACCCAGCGGGCCCAGGGCGGCATCACCGTGCGCCTGGCGCCGGGCGACCCCCAGAGCGTGAGCATCCGCTTCTTCGATCCCGAGGGCACCGACATCGACGAGGCCGCCCAGCGCAAGATCGAGCGGATCTTCCACCGCCAGGACTTCCGTCGCGCCCTGGCCGCGGAGATCGGCGACATCGGCTTCCCCCCCCGGGCCCTCGAGCACTACACCGCCGCCCTGGTGGCCAGCGTCGACGTGGGCGCCATCCGGGCCGAAGGGTTCCGGGTGGTCCTCGACTACGCCTACGGGTCGGCCTCGATGGTCATGCCCAGCGTCCTGGCCCCCCTCGGTGCCGACGTGCTGTCGGTCAACGCCTACGCGGCCACGGCCGGGGCCGTCACCTACGACGCCACCGTGCACGCCCAGCGCGTCGCCGCCCTGGTGCGCGCGGCCAACGCCCACCTGGGTGCGGTCATCGACCCCGACGGCGAGCACATCATGATCATCGACGACGAGGGTCGGGTGCTCGACAACGACCAGGCCCTCCTGGCCCTCGTCACCCTGGTGTCCCGTTCGGCCCGGGGGGCGCGGGTGGCCCTGCCGGTGTCGGCGCCCCGGGCGGCCGAGGCCATCCTGGCCGACGCCGGCGCCGAGCTGGTGTGGACCAAGCAGTCCCCGGCCCACATCATGGACGTGGCCGAGTCCGACGGCATCACCTTCGCCGCCACCCAGGACGGCGGATTCATCTTCGCCGACTTCCTCCCCGCCTTCGATGCCACCGCCACCTTCGTCCACCTGCTGGCCCTGCTGGCGGGCTCCGACCAGAAGTTGTCGACGCTGGTCGACGGCCTTCCCAAGGTTCACCAGGCCCACGAGACGGTCGACACCCCCTGGGAGAAGAAGGGGGTGTTCATGCGCCAGCTGGTCGACAAGCTCAAGGACCAAGACGTGCTGCTGGTCGACGGGGTCAAGGTCCGGCTCGACTCGGCATGGGTACTCGTCCTGCCCGACCCCCAGGAGCCCGTCACCCACGTGTGGGCCGAGGGCGAGACCGACGCCAAGGCCAGGGGGCTGGTGCAGGAGTACGCCCGCAAGGTGCGCCAGATCCTCCGCTAGGCGGGTCGGTCCGGTACGTTCTGCGCCATGGAGATCCCCGCCGACCGGCGCTACACCCGTGACCACGAATGGGCGCGCCTCGAAGACGGGCGACTGCGAATCGGCATCACCGATTACGCCCAGGATGCGCTGGGCGACGTCGTGTTCGTCAAGCTGCCCGACCTGGACGCGGCCGTCGAGGCCAATGGCGCCTGCAGCGAGGTGGAGTCCACCAAGTCGGTGTCCGACGTGTACGCACCGGTCGCGGGCACAGTGGTGGCCGTGAACCAGGTCCTGGCCGACGCCCCCCAGGCCGTGAATGACGACCCCTACGGCGAGGGGTGGATCTGTCTCATCGAGCCCTCCGATCCGGCCGCCTACGACGCCCTCCTCGACGCCACCGCCTACAAGGACCTCATCTCCGAGTGACCAACGGCGAGCCACCGGGCACGCAGGCGGTACGTTCTGTGGTCGTGTTCTGCAATCAGTGTCGCCATCAGAACCCCGCGGGGGCGAACTTCTGCTCGTCGTGCGGGGCCGCGCTCGAATCGCCTCCCGGCGACGACACCACCATCACCTTCGCCCCGGTGGAGGGCTCGGGCGACGTGGGCGACGAGGAGCTCACCGTCTCGCTGGGCGAGATGCACGAGAACATGGCCATGGTCGTGGTCAAACGGGGCCCCAACGCCGGCTCCAAGTTCACCCTCGACCACGACGTCACCCGGGCCGGGCGCCATCCCAAGAGCGACATCTTCCTCGACGACATCACCGTCTCGCGGCGCCACGCCGAGATCGTCCGGCAGCCCGAGGGCTACGTCGTGCGCGACGTCGGCTCGCTCAACGGCACCTATCTCAACCGGGAACGCATCGACGAGGCCGCCCTGACCCAGGGCGATGAGCTCCAGATCGGCAAGTTCAAGCTGGTCTTCTTCTCCGGGCCCGCGGGCGAGGGTTGAGGTTGGCGATGGAGGACCGGGCCTTTCTCTCGATCGGCGAAGTGCTGTCGCTGCTCAAAGACGAGTTTCCCGACGTCACCATCTCCAAGATCCGCTTCCTGGAGAGCCAGGGCCTGCTCGACCCCGAGCGCACGCCGTCGGGCTACCGGAAGTTCTACGAGACCGATGTGGAGCGCCTGCGCTGGATCCTGCGCCAGCAGCGCGAGCACTTCCTGCCCCTGAAGGTCATCAAGGGCCGGTTGCGAGGCGATCCCGAGGGCGCCGAGGGCATGACCGATGACATCGACGACGCCGAGGGCGAGCTCGAGTCCACCCGTACGCTGGCCCAGGCGGCGGTGGCCGCGGCCACGGGCGACGCCCCCCTGGTGGTCCACACCTCAGGAGCCAGCCTCAACCTGGCCGAGCTGGCATCGGCGAGCGGCCTCGACGAGGACGACCTGCGGGAGCTGGAGCGCTTCGACATCCTCGAGGGACGGCGGGTGGGCTCGAACGTCTATTACGACGAGGAAGCGCTCCTGGTGGCCGGCATGGCCGCCGGTTTCATGAAGTACGGCGTCGAGGCCCGGCACCTGCGCATGTACAAGACGGCCGCCGACCGCGAGGCGGGCTTTTTCGAGCAGGTGGTCATGCCCATGCTCAAACAGCGGAACCCGCAGGCCCGCCGCCAGGCCGCCGACACCCTGGGCGAGCTGGCCCGCCTCGGTCAGGGATTGCGCCAGGCCATGCTCCGCAAGGCCTTGCGCCAGTACCTCGACGGCCAGTAACCGCCCGGCCGTGGGCGGGGGGTACCGAACCCTCATCGGCCCGGCCGAGCTCCAGTCCGGCGTGACCCGGTTGGCGGGGGAGATCTCGGCGGCCTACGACGACGGCGTGGTGCTGGTGGCCGTGCTCAAGGGCAGCGTCCCCTTCCTGGCCGATCTGGTGCGGTCGCTCACGGTCGTTCCCGTTATCGAGTTCATGGCCATCTCGTCCTACGCCCCGAACACCGGCCGGGTGAGAATCGTCATGGACACCGAGGTCGACCTCTACGGCCGCCAGGTGGTGCTGATCGAGGACATCGTCGACACCGGCCTCACCCTCACCTACCTGCTGAACGAGTTGCGTGGACGGGAGGCGGCGTCGGTCGACGCCTGTGCCCTGCTCGACAAGTCGGTGCGGCGGATCGTGCCCACGCCGTTGCGCTTCCGGGGCTTCGAGATCGGTGACGAGTTCGTGCTCGGCTACGGGCTCGACTACGCCGAGCGCTACCGCAACCTCGACCGCATCGTCGCCGCCGATCTCGGTCTGCTGCGCAGCGATCCCGACTCCTACGTGGACACCTTCTATCCGTCGGGAACTTCGCCGTCCGGAACCTCGGTCTCCGAGAGTCGCGACTAGGGTCGCATCGTGGTCGAGATGCATCTCGTCGGTGTGCGGGTGGAGATGCCCACTAACAACCCGATCGTGCTCCTGCGCGAGGCGGACGGCGCCCACCGGGTGCTGCCGATCTTCATCGGCCCGGTCGAGGCCACGGCCATCGCCTTCGCCATCCAGGGTGTGGCCACCCAACGCCCGATGACCCATGACCTCATCCGCGACGTCCTGGTCGCCCTCGGCGTGGGTGTCGAGCGCATCGTCATCACCGAGCTGCGTGACCGCACCTTTTACGCCGAGATCCAGATGACCCGAAACGGCACCAGCTGCGAGGTGTCCAGCCGACCCTCCGACGCCATCGCCCTGGCGGCCCGGCTGGGCACGCCGATCTTCGCCGACGAGGGTGTGCTGGAGGAGGCGGCGGTCGCAGTGGGGGACGAGGAGGAGGAAGAGGACGAGGTGGAGCGGTTCCGGGAGTTCCTGGAGGGTGTGAACCCGGAGGACTTCGCTTCGTAGGGTTGTCGTAGCCCCTGCTTTCTTGATTGGTGGGGGGTCGTTGACTGTGGACAAGCTCGGGATATAGCCTCGGCCTACACGAGCGTAACTACGCGGCTGTAGGCCGTCGGGAGGCACTGTCGGAATGGCCGAACTTCGAAGCGAGGCAGAGGGCGCAGTCGGGTACCGGGGGCCGCAGGTGTGCTCCATCGTCGGGATCACCTACCGCCAGCTCGACTACTGGGCCCGCACCGACCTGATCCGGCCGTCGGTCGCCGACGCCCGGGGCAGCGGCACGCAGCGCCTCTACTCCTACCAGGACCTGGTGGAGCTCAAGGTCATCAAGAGCCTCCTCGACGCCGGCATGGCCCTGAAGAAGGCCAGGCGGGCCATTGCGTACCTGCGCGACCACCTGGGTGCCGACATCGCCTCAGCCAGCCTGGTGCTGAACGGCGCCGACTCGGTGCTGCTGGCCCGCGACTCGGGCGAGCTCGTCGACCTCGTGCGCCAGGGACAGGGCGTGTTCAGCATCATGGCCCTGCAGGGCGTCAAGGCCGAGCTCGACGCCGCCATCACCGAGTTGCACCCCCCCGTGGTCGCCGACAGCGCTCGGCCCACGACCGTCGTGGCCGCCCGCGGCACGGGGTAGGTGCTGGCCCCGACGCTCCCGCTCGAGTCGGACCCCGGCCGGCGCGCCGACCCGCCCCCGCGTCCCGACGCCGGCCAGCCGGCGCTCCTGCCCCACGACCGGGAACGGTTCGCCCACAACTCCGAGCGCCAGTTCGCCAAGCTCCTCGACTTCTACGGCATCGTCTGGGAGTACGAGCCGCGGACCTTCGTCCTCGAATCGGACAACGCCGGCAACCCCGCCCAGGCGTTCACGCCCGACTTCTACCTGCCGGCCTACGACCTGTTCATCGAGATCACCACCATGAACCAGAAGTTGGTGACCAAGAAGAACCGCAAGGCCCGACGCCTGCGCGAGGTCTTCCCCGAGGTGTGCATCAAGGTCTTCTACCAGCGCGACTACCTCAACCTCCTGGTCAAGTACGGGCTGGAACCCCCGTCGCAGGACCTGCCCGTCGACGAAGGGGTGGACCCCCTGCCCTTGCGCTTCACCGAGCCCGACCCGGTGTGGCCGCCGACCCCGGGCGAGAGCCAGCCGTCGCGCAACCGCAAGCCGGCCTGAGGTTCCCGGCCCGGGTGTGAGCGCGCCGGCCACTCCCACCGAGGAGCTGGCCCTGGCCCTGGAGCTGGCCGACGAGGCCGACTCCATGACCATGGCCCGCTTCCGGGCCGTCGACCTGGTGGTGGAGACCAAGCCCGACCTCACCCCGGTGTCGGAGGTCGACCTGGCCGTCGAGGCCGCCCTGCGGCGACGACTGGCCGTGGCTCGACCCGGTGACGCCGTTCTGGGTGAAGAGGGTGGCGAGGACCCCGGCACCGGTGGCGGCCGGCAGTGGATCCTCGATCCGGTGGACGGAACCAAGAACTACGTCCGCAACGTGCCCGTCTGGGCCACGCTGATCGCCCTCAAGCAGGACGGCCGGACCATCGTCGGCGTGGTGTCGGCGCCCGCCCTGGGGCGACGGTGGTGGGCGGCGCGCCGGGGTGGGGCGTTCGCCGACGGCTCGCCCATCCGGGTGTCGGCCGTCGCCTCGCTGGACGACGCCATGCTCAGCTACGCCAGCCTGTCGGGCTGGGAGGCCCGGGGCCTGGGCCCGGCCTTCACCGGGTTGGCCGCCCGCTGCTGGCGGACCCGCGCCTTCGGCGACTTCTGGTCGCACGTGCTGGTGGCCGAGGGGTCGGTCGACCTGGCCGTGGAGCCCGAGGTCTCCCTCTGGGACCTGGCTCCCCTCAAGCTCATCGTCGAAGAAGCCGGGGGCCGGTTCACCGACCTGGCCGGCACCCCCACCGACGACGGCGGCAACGCGGTGTCGTCCAACGGCCTCCTCCACCGTGAGGTCCTGGCCGCCCTGACGATCTGAACCCAGTGCCGGCCGCCCGAACGTGACCAGAACGGCCGGCGCCGGCGGCCGCCGCCGGTAGCGTGGCGTCGGTGGTTCCCCGACCGTCTCCCCTTCGCCTCTCTCCCCTCGACGGCGAGCACCGCCGTCTCGGCGCCCGCATGGTCGACTTCGGCGGCTGGGAGATGCCGGTGTCGTACCCAGCCGGCACCCTGGTCGAGCACCAGGCCTGCCGGGAGGCGGCGGTGGCCTTCGACGTCAGCCATCTCGGCACCGTGGCGGTGGGCGGCGAGCGGGCCTTCGACCGGCTGCAGGCCGTGTTCACGAACGACCTGCACCGCATCGGCCCGGGCCGGGCCCAGTACACCCATTTGCTCGATCCCGACGACGCCTCGGTGGTCGACGACATCATCATCTGGTGGCTGGGCGGCGGCGACGGCGACGGTGGCGACGGCGACGGCGACGGCGACGAGTTTCACGTCATGCCCAATGCCTCGAACACCGCCCGGGTGGTCGAGGCCGTCGGTGGCGACGACGTCACCGCCGGCCGGGCGGTGATCGCCGTGCAGGGCCCGCTGGCCCGCCGGCGCCTGGCCGATGTCGCCCCCGAGGCGGCCGACGTCGGGCGCTTCGCCGTCCGGCGGGTGGACTGGAAGGGCACGCCCTGCGTGGTCGCCGGCACGGGCTACACGGGCGAGGACGGTGTCGAGGTGGCCGTGCCCGTCGATGCCGCTCCCGCCTTCTGGCGGGCCGTCCTCGGCGCCGGCGTGGTACCCGCCGGCCTGGGAGCGCGCGACACCCTGCGACTGGAGGCGGGCCTGCCCCTGCACGGCCACGAGCTCGGACAGGGCATCACCCCCCTGCAGGCCGGCCTGGGCTGGGTGGTGGCGTGGGACAAAGGGCCCTTCCGGGGACGGGATGCCCTGGAGGCCGAGCGCGCCGGCGGTGTGAGACGGGCCCTGCGGGGCCTGGCCACCGAGAGCCGCCAGCCCCCACGCCAGGGCTGCCCGGTCCTGGTCGGCCGATCCCCGGTGGGCGAGGTCACCAGCGGCAACTTCTCGCCCACCCTCGGCCACGGCATCGGCCTGGCCTTCCTCGAACCGGCGGTGGAGTCCGGCGCCGAGGTGGTCGTCGAGGTGCGGGGCCAGCCGCTGGCGGCACGGGTCGTGCCCACGCCCTTCGTCGCCAACCACCGGGCGTAGGGCCGTTCGTGGCCGATTTCGCCCCCCACACCGAGGCCGAGGTGGAAGCCATGCTGGCCACCATCGGGCTGTCGTCGCTCGAGGACCTGTTCGCGGTGATCCCAGAGGCCCTTCGCCTGGCCGGCGGCCTGGACGTGGCCCCGGGCCTGTCCGAGGTCGACGTGCTGGAGCGGGCCGCCCTGGTGGCGGCGACGAACCGCCCGGCGGGCCGCGATCTGGTCTGTTTCGCGGGAGGTGGTGCCTACGAGCACGACGTGCCCGCGGTCGTCCGCCGCGTGGCCTTCCGCTCCGAGTTCGTGACCGCCTACACGCCGTACCAGCCGGAGGTGGCCCAGGGCGTCCTCCAGGCCCTGTTCGAGTACCAGACCGTGGTGTGCCGGCTGTTCGGCATGGAGGTGGCCAACGCCTCGCTCTACGACGGGGCCACGGCCTGCGTGGAGGCCGTGAACCTGGCTGTGGCTGCCACCGGGCGCTCCACGGTGTGGGTGTCGCGCGGCGTGCACCCCAACTGGCGCCAGGTGCTGGCCACCTTCGCCGCCGGCACCGGCCATGACCTGGTCGACGTGCCCCTTGCCGCCGGCATCACCGACTGGCCCGACGACGTCCCCACCGAAGCGCCGGGCCCGGCACCCCGCTCAGAGGGCCGCTCGGGCCCGGCACCCCGCCCAGGGGGACGCTCAGGACCGGCACCCCACCCAGAGGGGCACTCGGGCCCGGCATCCCACCTAAAGGGGCGA
>JBPCNP010000067.1:0-22273 GCA_051001215.1 Acidimicrobiales bacterium | reverse complement strand
CGCTGGTCGGCTACGCCCTCTCAGCGGCTCAATGCGGCGTTGACCCCCCCGCTCGGTGCGTTCACCCATCTGAGATCACTCCCGGGCCCTCACGACGGTCGGCCGATCCCAATCGGTGGATCCGGGCTAAGACTGACCGATGACCGACGACAACCTGGCGAGGGCGGAGGCACAGGAGCGGACGACCAAGATCGCCCACGTGTCCTATGAGGTGGCCCTCGACCTCACCACGGGCGACGACACCTTCACCAGCGAAACCGTGGTGCGCTTCACCGCGAACCTCGTGGGCTTGGCCACCTTCATCGACCTCGATGCCCGGAACGTGCGGGAGATCATCTTCAACGGTCGGACCTTCCCCACGACTGCCTGGGACCCCGAGCGGGCCCGGATCGCGCTGCGTGGCCTGCTGGCCAACAACGAGTTGCGGGTGGTGGCCGACTGCGCCTACCAGCACACGGGCGTGGGCCTCCACCGGGTGGTCGACCCCATCGACGGGGCCGTCTACCTGCACACCCAGTGCGAGCCCTTCGATGCCCACCGGATCTACGCCTGCTTCGACCAGCCCGATCTCAAAGCCGGCTTCGACCTCACCGTGACGGCGCCCGACCACTGGACCGTGCTCAGCAACTCGCCTGTCGACTCCCATGTCGCCAATGTGTGGCGGTTCGCCCGCACGCCGGAGCTTTCCACCTACCTCTTCGCCGTCGTGGCCGGTCCGTACTCCGGCGTCCACAGGGCCCACGGCGGGCTCGACCTCGGCCTTTACTGCCGGGAATCGCTGGTGCCCCACCTCGACCCCGACGAGATCTTCACCATCACCGGCCAGGGCATCGACTTCTTCGTTCAGGAGTTCGACTACCCGTACCCGTTCGCCAAGTACGACCAGATCTTCGTTCCCGAGTTCAACTTCGGGGCTATGGAGAACCCGGGGTGCATCACGTTCAACGAGAGCTACGTCTTCCGCTCCCGGGTCACCGAAGCGGCCCGTGAGCGCCGGGCCAACACGATCCTGCACGAGATGGCCCACATGTGGTTCGGCGACCTCGTCACCATGAGCTGGTGGGACGACCTGTGGCTGAACGAGAGCTTCGCCACCTACATGGCCTCCCACGCCGCGGCCAGCGCCACCCGGTTCGTGCGGGCCTGGGTGCGGTTCGCCTGGGACCTGAAGGCCCCTGCGGCCAGCCAGGACCAGCTCCCGTCCACCCATCCCATCTCTGCCGACATCGTCGACACCGACGCGGTGCGCCTGCACTTCGACGGGATCACCTACGCCAAGGGCGCGTCGGTGCTCCGCCAGTTGGTGGCCTGCGTCGGCCCCGACGCCTTCCGCACCGGCATCCAGCGGTACTTCCCGGAACACGAGTGGGCCAACGCCGAGCTGGGCGACTTCCTCGCCCCCCTGGAGGAGACGAGCGGTCGCGATCTGCAGGCGTGGTCGACCGAGTGGTTGGAGACGACGGGTGTCAACACCCTCGAGGTCGACTTCGAGCTCGACGACGCCGGTGCCTACCGCTTCGTCCACGTCATCCAGAAGGCAGTCGCCGATCACCCCACCCTGCGCACCCACCGGGTGGCGCTCGGCCTCTACTCGCTCGACGGCGCCGACCTCGTGCGCACCCATCAGGTAGAGCTGGACGTCGTCGGCCCCCGAACCGAGGTGCCCGACCTGGCCGGGCGACCACAGCCCGACCTGCTCCTCGTCAATGACGACGATCTCACCTACGCCAAGATCCGCTTCGACGACCGTTCCCTGGCCACACTGACCACCAACCTCGGCCGGATCGTCGACCCCCTGGCCCGCAACCTGTGCTGGGCCGCCACCTGGGACATGGTGCGCGACGGTGAGCTGCCCACGCGGCACTTCGTGGCGCTGGTCATGTCCCACGCAGCCGACGAGACCGACGACTCGGACCTGAGCCGTCTCCTCGGCTATGCCGCGGTTGCCGTCGACGTCTACGGCGACCCGGCCAACAGGACGGCTGCCCGCGCTCGCCTGGCCGAGGCGGCGTGGGGGCGGCTGGGGGCGGCCGAACCCGGCAGCGACCGCCAGCTGATCTGGGCCCGGCACTGGCTCGGGGTGATCGACGAGGCCGCCGAGCTGGCCCGGGCCCGGGCTCTGCTCGACGGGACTCTCGAGATGGCCGGCCTGGCGGTCGACACCGATCTTCGGTGGCAGATCGTCGGCGTACTGGCCTCCCACGCGGCCGACGACGACGGTGCCCTCATCGAGGCCGAGATCGAACATGACCCCACAGACATCGGCCAACGGCGGGCCGACACCCACCGGGCCGCTCGGCCGACCCCGGAAGCCAAGTCCGCCGCGTGGCAGCGCCTGCACGGGGGAGAGGTCAGCGTGGCCCAGGTCAGGGCCATCGCCGGTGGCTTCGCCGTCTTCGGCCAAGACGAGCTGGTGCGGCCGTGGATCGGGCCCTATTTCGGCCAGCTCCGCCAGGTGTGGGAGGAGCGGCCCCGGGAGGAGGCGATCTCCCTGATCAAGAGCCTGTTCCCCTCCACCCTCGTCGACCCCGAGGTGGTTGCGGCCGTCGATGCCGCTCTGGCCGGCGACGACCTGGCCCCTCCCCTCCGGCGCATCGTCATCGAGGGCAAGGACGGCATCGAGCGTGCCCTGACCGCCCGCGCCGCCGACTCAGTGGAGCCGAACCGGTAGGATGGAGTCAGCGAGAAGTCACCCCGGCTGTCTCGTTGATTTCAGGAGACGGTACGTGGTCAACCTTCAGGAAGCCCGCTGAGCGGGCGTCGGGCCAGCTTCGGCAAGCGGGATCGGGAGCGGGCAAAGAAGGAAAAGGCGGCGGCAAAGCGTGACGCTCGGCAGGCCAAGTCGGCTGACGCGCCCGAGGGCGACGAAGGTACCGACGAGGTGGTCGAGGTCGTTCCCACGGCCAACGGTGAAGCGGCCACGGCCAGGCTGCTCGAGGCGATCGGCGCGCTGCACCAGCGCTTCGACGACGGCGGAATGTCCTACGACGACTTCGAGGAGCAAAAGGCCGAGCTGATGGGGCGTCTCACCGTCGAGTGAGGCCGGCCTCGCTGGTGTGACGGAGCCGGTGTGACGGAGCCGGTGTGACGGAGCCTGTCACGCCATCGAGTACCATGAGGTGTCGCCGGGCCGCCCGGTGAGTCGTCGGCCACCGTCACCTCTCACCGAGGGCAGGGGCTGGTGGGGCCATCTGGAAACTCGTCGAGTTGGCCTGTGCTTTTCTCGATCGGAGTTTTCTTGTCCTTGACCTTTGCCGACATCGGCGTGCCCGCCGACCTCGTCACCCTTCTCGCCCGCGGCGGCGTCACCAGCCCCTTCCCGGTGCAGGCGGCCAGCCTTCCCGATGCCCTGGCCGGCCACGATGTCTGCGGGTGTGCCCCCACCGGCTCGGGCAAGACCCTCGCCTTCGGCCTGGCCCTGGCCCTGCGCACGGGCTCGGGCCAGCCTCGCCGGCCCCGTGGCCTGGTGCTGGTCCCCACCCGGGAGCTGTGCGCCCAGGTCCAGCGCGAGATCGCACCCCTGGCTGCGACCCGCAACCGCAGCGTCACGGCCATCTACGGCGGCACGTCCTACCCCGCCCAGGCTCGGGCCCTGCGCAAAGGCGTCGACATCGTGGTGGCCACGCCCGGACGCCTGGAAGATCTCGTGGCCCAGGGTGACCTGCGCCTCGACGCCATCGACATGGTGGTTGTCGACGAGGCCGACCGCATGGCCGACATGGGCTTCCTGCCCGCCGTGCGCCGCATCCTCGACGCCGCCCGTCCCAACCGTCAGACGCTGCTCTACTCGGCCACCCTCGACGGCGACATCGACGTGCTGGTGCGCCGCTACCAGAAGAACCCCCGCCGTCACGACGTCGCCGGCGAAACGGCCCCCGAAGACGTCGAGCACATCTTCTGGTGGGCCGACCGGGCCCAGCGGGTGGCGATGACCGTCGAGCTCGTGGAGCACCACGAGCGGGCCATCGTGTTCTGCCGCACCCGCCACGGCGCCGATCGCCTGGTCGGCCAGCTCGGGCGGGCCGGCGTACGGGCCGTGGTGATCCACGGCAGCCGCAGCCAGTCACAGCGCGACCGGGCCCTCGCCGCCTTCACCAACGGGTCGGCCGACGCCCTCGTGGCCACCGACGTGGCTGCCCGGGGCATCCACGTCGACAGCGTCCCCTGCGTGGTGCACTTCGATCCGCCCGGCGACCACAAGGATTACGTGCACCGGTCGGGCCGCACCGGCAGGGCCGGCGCCACCGGCACGGTGGTCTCCCTCGTCGGCGCCGAGCACCGGTCGTCGGTGCGGGCCATGCAGCGGGCCCTGGGTTTCCCCCAGCGGGTCGAGCACCGGTCCCCCCCGGCCACCGTCGAAGGCCGCACGCCGGTGCAGGTCGCCGCACCACGACCCCAAGCCACCCCGACCCGTCCCGGTGGCGGGCGTCGCAACCACGGGCCGGGCCCCAAGACGCGCAATCGTCGGCGCCATGTGGGCTAGCCGCTAGCGGTGCGCCAGTATTGCTAGGGTTCGACAACTGGGCGTGGAGGCAACGATGCTGGAGCAGGCGACGGTACGGGTGAGGCGACTGGTGGCGATCATGGTCGCCGTGGTCGCCACGGCGTGGTTCGGCGGGTTCGTCCTGAGCCCGGCTGCGGTCGCTCAGGCCACGGTCGCCGAAGGTGAGGCCTGCCCGGTGTCGGGCAACACCGCCGTCAGTTCCACCAGTGGGCAGGCCCTCATCTGCACTCCTCTCCAGGACACCGGCCCCGCCGGTGAGCAGCGCTGGCGGGTGCAGACGGCCGCCAACACCCCCCTCGATCCTGCCGTGACCACGACGGTGGCCGGGGACACGACGACCACGACGTCGGCGACTGTCCCCGCCCCCACGACCGCTCCTCCTACCACGGCCGCCGCCCCCATGCCCACGACGGGCGTGGACAGCGGTCTCTGGGCCGGCGAAGCGGCGATCCTCGTCATCATCGGTGCCGTCCTGGTCACCGCCGGCCGCCGCCGCCGCCGGCGTGGCTTCGGCGTCCCGGCCTGAGGCTCACGCCCGGGGCTCGAACCCCGCGTCCCCGAGCAGGACGCGCAACTCCTCCTCGCTCACGGCAGTGTCGTCGAAGCTGACCCGTACGTCGTTGCGGTCGGCCGAGGCCACCACCGCGGCCACACCCGGCACCCGCGTCAGCACCGTCGTGATGGTGTTCTCACAGCTCGCACAGTGGATCTCGCTGACTTCGAAGGTCCTGGTGATCATCGACACAGGGTAGGGCTTGACGTTCCCGTAACGGGAAGGTGTTGGATCGGTCCATGGACACAGATGCACTCGAGACCGATACGGCCCCGGCGTGGCTCGACGAACGCGTCGACGCCGACGGGATGGCCCGCTTCCGGGCCCGGGTCGGCGGCCTGCACTGCTCCCTGTGCACGGGCACCCTCGAGAAGGCGCTGGGGCGACGGGCGGGCGTGGCCAAAGTGGCCGTGAGCCTTACCCACGAGCAGGCCCTGGTCACCTACGACCCAGACCGGGTCCGCCCCCAGGACCTGGTCGACACGCTGCGGGCCATCGGCTACAGCGCCCGGGACCCGGCCAAGGTGCGGCCCTACGAGGAGGAGGAAGCCGAGCTCGTCGGCGAGGGCCGGCGCCTCCTGTGGGGGATCTCCTACAGCCTCATGACCATCTCCCTGCTCATGTCGGTGGCCGGCCTCTGGTACATGTGCCTGATCGTCGCCGTGAGCTTCCTCGGCGTGGCCTACCTGATCCTGCGCCCCCGGGGCCAGGGGGTGGCCGTCGGTGGCGTGGTGGGCCTGGCCGCGCTGTCCGCCGGTGCCCTCGGCCTGGAGGTGAGCGGGGCGATCGACGCCGCCGTGCCCTGGATCGTGGGTGCCTTCGCCGTGACGGTGCTGTTCGGCCTGGCCCGCCACATTTTGGTGATGTCGGTGCAGTCGGTGCGCAGGCGGATCCTCAACCAGCACGTCATGCTCGAGGCGGCCGCCTTCGCCGGCCTGATCGGCGGGGTGATCGGCCTGGTCGCCCGTCCCGACAAGTACCCGACAGCCCCCTTCTTCGGTGTGGCCGTCCTGGTCGCCACCTACCACCTGTTCTCGGAGTGGCTGTCGCTGCTGGTGAAGACCCGAAGCTCCCAGGCCGTCAAACGCCTCCTGGAGCTCCAGCCCGACGTGGCCCGGGTGGAGCGCGGGGGTGTCGAGCGTGAGATCCCCATCGCCGAGGTGCTCGTCGGCGATCGGGTCAGGATCCGGCCCGGGGAGCGGATCCCCGTCGACGGCCAGGTCGTCGAGGGCCATTCGGCCGTCGACCAGTCGTTCGTGACGGGTGAGCCGATCCCCGTCGAAGCCTCCGTGAGCGACAGCGTCGTGAGTGGATCCATCAACGGCAGCGGGACCCTGCTGGTGGCCGTCTCGAGCATCGGCGAGGACAGCTTCCTGGCTCAGGTGGTCCGCCATGTGGAGGACGCCCGGGCCCTCAAGCCGGGCATCCTGCACCTCGTCGACCGCATCCTGAAGGTCTACGCGCCCACCGTGCTGAGCATCTCGGCCCTGTCCTTCGTCGGCTGGGTCCTGGGCTCGTGGGCCCTCCGGGGCGACATCGACCTCCAGCGCGCCACTTTCGCCGCCCTCACCGTGCTGGTCATGGGCTACCCGTGCGCCGTAGGGATCGCCGCCCCGCTGTCGATCGTGCGCGGCGCCGGCGAGGCCGCCGACGAGGGCATCATCATGCGCACCGGCGAGGCCTTCCAGGCCTTCCGCCAGGTGGCCACCGTCGTGTTGGACAAGACCGGCACCATCACCGAGGGCCGTCCCACCGTCCGCGAGATCGAGGCCGTCGGTGAGCCCGACGAGCTCCTGGCGCTGGTGGCTGCGGCCGAGTCCTCGTCGGAGCATCCGCTGGCCCGGGCCGTGCTGACCGCGGCAACCGAACGGGGACTCGACGTGCCCGCCGTCGACGACTTCGACTCGGTGGCCGGACGGGGCGTGGTCGCCATCATCGGCGACGAGGCGGTCGTGGTGGGCAAGCCCGCCTTCGTCGAAAGTGAGGGCATCGACGTGAGGGCGATGGCGGCCCGCATCTCGGACCTGGAGGCCCAGGGCCGCACCGTGGTCGTTGCCGGCCGGGGAGGCGTCCTCCTTGGCGCCCTCGCCTTCGACGACCGGCTGCGCCCCGACGCGGTGGACGCGGTGGCCGCCATGCACGCCGCCGGGGTGACCACGGTGCTGGTCACCGGGGACAACCGGCGGGCGGCAGAGGCGGTGGCCGCCGCCGTCGGCATCTCCGAGGTCCACGCCGGAGTCCTCCCTGAGGACAAGGCCCGGATCGTGCGCCAACTGCAGCAGGGCGGACGGGTGGCCATGGTGGGCGACGGCATCAACGATGCCCCCTCCCTGATGCAGGCCGATGTGGGCGTGGCCATGGGGGCTGGCACCGACATCGCCATCGAGTCGGCCGATATCGTCATCGTCGGCAACCGCCTCGTGTCCATCCTCACCGCCCGGGAGATCAGCCGCGTCAGCTACCGCAAGACCAGGCAGAACGTGACCCTGGCCTTCCTCTTCAACGGGATCGGCATCCCCCTGGCCACGACCGGGCTCGTGTATCCCGTCTGGGCCATGGTCGCCATGGCCCTGAGCGTGACGACCATCTTCGTCAACTCCCTGTGGGGCCGACCAGCGCTGTTCTTCGACGCCATCATGAGCGTCGGTCGCGGCGTGGCCCCCCCAGAGCCAGCGGTGGTAGGCCAGCGGTGGTGGGCCAGCGATGATGGGCCAGCTGTGATGGGCCGGGGATAGATACGACCTCACGCCGAGCGCCCCGGAGGCGTTGACCTGGTATGGCCCTTCCACCGTTCGGACACACGGTGACCGCTCACGGTCCGACCGTCCTGCGGGTCTGCCGGGGCCTGCTCGGCCCCGACGACGCCGAGGACGCCTGGTCCGAGACGTTCCTGGCCGCGCTGCAGGCCTACCCCCGGTTGCCCGAGGCCGCCAACGTGCGCGGGTGGCTGGTGACGATCACCCACAACAAGGCTGTCGACCGGCTCAGGGCCAACTCGCGGGCCCCGATCCCGACCGACGTCAACGGGGAGCGGGAGGCACCCGGCACCGAGCCGGTCGAGACCGACGGCGCCCTGTGGGCGGCGGTGCGGGCCCTGCCGCCCAAGCAACGCCAGGCCGTCGCCTACCACCACCTGGGCGACCTGCCCTATGCCGAGGTGGCCGAGCTGCTCGGCACCAGCGTGGCCGCCGCCCGTCGCAGCGCAGCCGACGGCATCGCCACCCTGCGCTCGACCTACCGCCAGGAGAACAACCGATGACCACGCCCGTCGACGACCTGTTCGGCTTCATGGCCGGTACCGACGATCAGGCGCTCGGGCGACTCGGTTCGCGGCTGGCCCGCAGCGCCGAGCGCCAAGGATTGCTCGACGTGGCCTACCGCCACGTGGACAGCCCCCTCGGGCCGTTGCTGCTGGCGGCCACGCCGGTCGGCCTGGTCCGGGTGGCCTTCGCCATCGAGGACCAGGATCAGGTCCTCGCCCTGCTGGCCGACCGCATCAGCCCCCGGGTGCTGCTCGCGCCAGCCCGTCTCGACGAGGCGGCCCGCCAGCTGGAGGAGTACTTCGCCGGGCGGCGGAGGCGGTTCGAGCTCCCGATCGACCTGCGACTGGCCACCGGGTTCCGCCGGGCGGTGCTCGGGCACCTGCTCGACGTGGCCTACGGCTCGACCGCGAGCTACGCCACCCTGGCCGCGGCCACCGGCAGTCCCCGGGCGGCGCGCGCCGTGGGCACGGCGTGTGCCACCAATCCGGTGCCGATCGTGGTCCCGTGTCACCGCGTCGTGCGCAGCGACGGCACGATCGGCAACTACGGCGGGGGGACCGAGGCCAAGCGGACCCTGCTCAGGCTGGAGGCAGCCCGAGCCCCGTCGACCCGAGCCCCGTCACCCCCAGCCCTGTCACCGCGGAACACCGCCACCCCGAGCCCCGGGTCTGCTGCCTCGCCTCGCTCCTGTCAGGCGACGTGACTGGTGACCTCGATCTCGACGTTGCCCCGAAGGGCATTGGACACCGGGCACGACTTCTCGGCCGCGGCCAGGGCCTCACCGAAGGCAGCCTCGTCGGTGTCGGGGACGTCGGCGTCGACGTCGAGGCGCATGGTCGTGATCTTCCCGTCGTCGAAGGTGGCGACAGCGTTGACAGCCACGCGCGTCGGTACGTGGCCCCTGGAGCTCAACTCGTTGGACAGAGCCATGGAGAAGCACGCTGCGTGGGCGCCGGCCAGTAGTTCCTCAGGGCTGGTCTTGCCCCCGGGGGCTTCGGTCCTCGATGCCCAGGTGACCTCGGCGGCGGTGAACAGCCCGCTGCTCTCGGCCGTGACGGTGCCGCCACCTTTGAAGAGGTCGCCCTCCCACGCTGCGCTCGCCTTGCGATCGGCCATGTCTCGCTCCTGTCCCTGGGGGTCGAGCCCGACCGTAGTCCCGGGCGGAAAGCCCGGGACCCACGCTGCGCTTGCCCGGTCGGACGGGCCAGGGGAGACTGAGTCCGGTGGATGGCGAACTGGTCCCCGGGCCCGACGGTGATGAGGTTCCTGCGCCACTGCGACTCGACGTGTTCGCCACCGTGCTCCATCGGCAGGCGGTCGACGCCGGCGAGCTTCTGGGGTTCCTCGCCGATCGCCTGGCCGCCGCCCTTCCCGAGGCGGTCAAGGTGACCCACCGCGGACCGTTCGGCACCGGTCGGGTCACCGGGGTGCGCATCGGCCTCCCGCTGGCCGAGTTCGAGCTGCGCCGCCTGCCCGTGGGCTCCCTTGCCGCCACCGAGGGCCAGGTGGTCGGTGGCATCGTGCTGCGCCGCGACCCGGCGCCCGTCGACCGATGGATCGACGATCTGGCGACGGCCCTGGCCGACCTGGCCCGCCAGTCGGAGTCGGCCGCCTACGCCCTACGCTCGATCGTCGACTGAAGGGGTCCAACCGTGTCAGACCAGATCAACCTGTCCGCCTCCCACGCCCGCCTCCAGGAGACCGTCGCCGGGCGCTGCTTCACCTCCGACTTGTCGGTGAACGAGTTCCTCCTCGTCAAAGAGACCGGTTTCGAGCCTCTGGGCATGGTGGTCGGCAGCTCGATCTACCACATCGGCATCCAGGTGGCCCGGTGGGGCAAGTCCCAGGAGCTGAACGTCCTCACCGCGGCCATGTACAACGCCCGCGAGCTGGCCATGCGGCGTATGGAGGCCGAAGCCACCGAGCTGGGTGCCGATGGCATCGTGGGCGTGCGCATCGAGATGAAGATGTACGCGTGGGGTGAGTCCGTGGCCGAGTTCGTGGCCATCGGTACCGCCGTGCGCTCGACGACCCACCCCGGCGAGTACCGCGCCCCGAACAGCCGCCCGTTCACCTCCGACCTGACCGGCCAGGAGTTCTACACGTTGTGCCGGGCCGGGCACTTCCCGGTGGCGTTCGTGTTCGGAACGTGCGTGTACCACGTGGCCCACCAGGGGTTCATGCAGACCCTGGGCCAGGTGGGCCGCAACGTGGAGATGCCGCAGTTCACCCAGGCCGTGTACGACGCTCGCGAGCTGGCTATGGGCCGCATGCAGGCCGAGGGTGAGCGCGATGGCGGCACCGGCATCGTGGGCGTGCGCCTCATCGAGGCCAGCCACGTGTGGGGCGAGCACGCCATCGAGTTCCTCGCCATGGGCACCGCGGTTCGGGCCCTCGACGTGGGCGCGCCACCACCCCAACCCCAGCTGGTGCTGCCCCTGCTCTGACCGGGAAGGACTCGCAGCTCCCGAGGGGCAACCGGCGCGGAAACTCGTGTCTCCAACTGATCTCGTCTAGATCGAGGGGAAGTGGCGGCTGGGCGGCGTCCCACTCGGTTGGGCCGAACGACCGGGTGCCGTGGCCTCCGACGCTTCGGACGACGGTGCCGGAGCCCCTACCCGGTGGCCTCCGGCCGTCGTGCACGCCGGATCGGCCGTGCTGAAGGTGTTGGCGAATCCGTTGGCCTGGACCGACTGGCCGTCGTTGTCGGTCATGAAGCAGATGAGGGCGTAGCACCTGGACCCAGGTCGACGGCCACCGAAGCGGTGGCTGCAGGTCCGGTGTCGGGAACGGCTGCCGAGGTAGACAGGGCCCGCCGTTCGGTGCCATGGAGCTGTTCCTCGATCGGAGGCAAGGTCCTCTGGAAGTGGTACGACGGACATGCGGTGCGCGATGTGGCCCTTGTTGACGAGGTGGACACGACCCGGCCCGAGCGCGCCCGCTCGGGGCTCACGATCTTCTCAGAGCACCGCCTGCACGGCGGCGAAGTGGCACGCCACCGGATGCTCCTGGCCCCGGTCCACCAGCGCCGGCTCCTCTTCGGAACAGATCTTCTCCGCCTTCCAACATCGGGTCCGGAACCGGCACCCGCTGGGCGGGTCGACGGGGCTGGGAACGTCGCCCTCGAGCACGATCCGGGTCCGCCGGCGCTCGGCCCTGGGGTCGGGAATGGGCACGCCCGACAGCAGCGCCTGGGTGTACGGGTGCGCCGGTCGCCGGTAGATGTCGTCCCGCGTGCCGATCTCGATGATCCGGCCCAGGTACATCACGGCCACGTGGTCGGAGATGTGGCGGACCACCGACAGATCGTGGGCAACGAACAGGTAGGCCAGACCCAGCTCGGCCTGCAGGTCCTCGAGGAGGTTGACGACGCCGGCCCGGATCGACACGTCGAGGGCGGAGACGGGCTCGTCGAGCACCAGGACGTCGGGGTCCAGGGCCAGGGCCCGAGCGATACCGAGGCGTTGGCGCTGACCTCCCGAGAACTCGTGCGGGTAGCGGGTGAGATGTTCGGGGTTGAGGCCCACGACCCGGAGCAGGTCCTTGACCCGCTGGCGGCCGCCGCTCCCGTAGAGACCATGGACCCGCAGGGGGTCCGAGACGATGGCCTGGACGGTCATGCGCGGGTTCAGCGACGCGTAGGGGTCCTGGAACACCATCTGGAGGCGGCGGCGGAGATGCCGGAGCGCCGCTCCGCCGGCTTCCAAGACGTCTTGGCCGTCAAAGACCACCCGGCCCGACGTCGCCGGCGTCAGGCGCAGGATGCACCTGGCCGTGGTCGACTTGCCACAGCCCGACTCACCGACGAGCCCGAGCGTCTCGCCCCGCTCGAGCGTGAAGCTGACCCCGCACACGGCATGCACCTCGCCGACCTGGCGGCGCAGGAAGCCGGACCGGACGGGGAAATGCTTGACCAGCTGGTCGACTTCGAGGATGACTCCCCGGCCTCGGTCGGCTGCTGCGGTCAGCTCGGCGTCGGAGACGATGTCGCTCATGGGGTGTCACTCAGTGGGGTGTCACTCAGTGGGGTGTCACTCAGTCGGGGGTCGCTCGGTCGGGGGCCGCTCACGGGGTCGACATCTTCGCCCGCAGGCTCTCGGCGGTGACGTCGGCCAGCTCGGCGGAGAAGTGACAGGCCGAGTGGTGACCCGGGTCACCGGTCGCCGGGGCGAGGTCGGGGCGGGCCGTGGCACACGGCTCCGGCAGCTCGGCCCGGAAGCACCGGGGATGAAAGGCACAGCCGTTCGGGACGTGGATGAGCGAGGGCGGCTGGCCGGCGATGCGGTAGAGCCGCCCCTCCTTGGAGTCCCTGTCGACGCGGGCCAACGAGGCCAACAGCCCGAGGGTGTAGGGGTGACGGGGACGGTAGAAGATGTCCTCGACCGTGCCGATCTCCGCTTGGCGCCCGGCGTACATGACCATGACCCGCCGAGCCATGCCGGCGACCACCCCCAGGTCGTGGGTGATCAGCAGGGTGGCCGAATCGGTGCGCTCCTGGATGCGCTGGAGCACGTCGAGGACCTGGGCCTGGATGGTGACGTCGAGCGCGGTGGTCGGCTCGTCGGCGATGAGGACATCGGGCTCGTTGGCGATGGCCATGGCGATCATGGCCCGCTGGCGCATACCACCCGAGTACTCGTGCGGGTACTGGCGGGCGCGTTCGCCGGGGTTGGGGATGCCGACGATGTCGAGGAGCTCCACGACCCTCTCCTGCACCTCGCTCTTCGAGAGCGGCCCCTTGGTTGCGGTCGGTTGCCGCCCCTTCTCGTCGTGGCGCCGGGTCCTCCCCGGCTGGTGGACGGTGATGGCTTCGGCGATCTGGGCCCCCACCGTGTGGACGGGATTGAGGGCGGCGAGGGCGTCCTGAAAGACCATGGCGATGCGCTTCCCGCGCAAGGGCTGCATGCTCGACTCGCTCAGCCCGACCACGTTCTCCCCCCCCAGCAGCACCTGGCCGCTCACTCGGGCCGACGCCGGCAACAGCCCGAGGATGGCCATCGACATCACCGTCTTGCCCGAGCCGGACTCGCCCACGATGCCGAGAACCTCGTTGCGGGCCACCTCGAAGGAGACGTCGTCGACGGCCCGGACGATGCCGTCGTCGGTGGGGAACTCCACCTCGAGGTTCCGCACGGCCAGCGGGACCGACGCCACTGCCGGGCGTGGGCCCTCGGTCGAGGGCTCGAGGTACAGGGGATCGAGGCCCTCGCTGTCGGTCACGGCCTATCGCCTCGACTGAGGATCGAAGGCGTCCCGGAGGCCGTCGCCGATGAAGTTGACGGCCAGGACGGTCACGAGCAGGGCCAGACCGGGGAAGTAGATGAGATGGGCCTTGTTGGTGCCGACGGTCCCACGGGCGTCGGACAGCATCCGGCCCCAGGATGTGGTCGGCGGCTGGACGCCGAAACCCAGGAACGAAAGGGTCGACTCGGTCACGATGGCGGCGGCGATGCCGAGCGTGGCGTTCACGAGGATCGGCCCGACGACGTTCGGCAGGATGTGGCGGGCGATGATGCGGCCGCTCGAAGCTCCCGATGCCCGGGCCGCCTCGACGAACTCCTTCTCCTTGATCGACAGCACCTGCCCCCGGACGACGCGGGCGATGTACATCCAGCCCAGGCCGGCCAGGATCAACACGATGGTGGTGCTGTCGCTGCCGAACTTCTTGATGGCGATGGCCAAGATGGCGATGGACGGAACGACGAGGAAGAGGTCGGTGATGCGCATGAGCACCTGCTCGGACATCTTCCCGAAAAAACCGGCCAGGGCGCCCAACCACGTGCCGACGACGGTGGCGATCAGGGCGACGGACAGGCCGATCTTCAGCGAGATCTGGCCTGCGTAGAGGATCTCGGTCAGCTGGTCGCGGCCCAGCTCGTCGGTGCCGAACCAGTGCGCGCCCGACGGGCCCACGGCGCCGATGAGCAGGTTCTGGTGGTTCTTCCCGTACGGCGCTATCCACTGGGCGCCGAAGCAGACAACGAACAGCAGGATCAGCACGAGGGCGGAGATGACGGCCATGCGGTGGCGGAGGAACCGGCGCCAGAACAGGGCCCACTGGGTGCTGGCCGCCGGCTCCGGCGCACCCAGCAGTTCGAGCTCCATGCCCGCGGCACGCGAGATTCCCCCCGTCGGTGCCGCGGTGACCTCGACGGGCTTGTCGGCTCCCACCTACGCGTACCGGATTCTCGGGTCGAGGAGCCCGTACAGGACGTCGGCCAAGAGGTTGAAGGCGATGACGAACGATGCCGTGACGACGGTCCACACCACCAACACGTTGGCGTCTCCCGACACCAACGAGTCGATGAAGAGGCGCCCCATCCCCGGGATCGAGAAGATCTCCTCGGTGATGACGAGCCCTCCGAAGAGGGCGCCGACGTCGAGGGCCATGACGGTGACCAGGGGAATGAGGGCGTTGCGCAGTGCGTGCTTGACGATCACCTGTCGCCGGGGCACACCCTTGGCCCGCGCCGTGCGCACGTAGTCGGCCGACATGGCGTCGAGCATCGACGCCCGCTGGTACCGGCTCCACGTGGCGACGATCTGCACGGTGAGGGTGAGGACGGGAAGGGCCAGGTGGCGGGCATAGTCAGCGAACCCCGGTGCTGTCGACGAGTGCAGCCCGACGAAGAACAGCGGGGTGTGGGCCAGACCGAACCAGTTCTTGGGGTACACGGCCAGGAACTGGATGGCGATGAGCCCGAACCAAAAGGGCGGCATGGCCAGCCCCACGAACGACAACCCGGTGAAGACGTAATCGGGGACGGAGTACTGGCGCACGGCCGAGAAGACCCCGGTGCTCACGGCCACGATGGCCGAGAGCCCCACCCCCCAGACGATGAGCTGCAGGGTGTTCCAGAAGGCCCGGCGGATGATGGGGAACACCCGCTCGTGGGTCCGGGTGCTCTCGCCCCAGTCGCCGTGGACGAACCCCCCGGCCCAGTGGGCGTACTGCTTGACGATGGGCTGGTCGAGGCCCAGCTCGTGGCGGGCGCGCTCGACGGCATGGACGTCGCGGGACTGGCGCAGCCGGGCCGTCGGGTCGAACGTCACCCGCACGAAGGCGAACAACAAGAACGAGGCGATGATCAGGACGGGGATGGAGTAGAGGACACGCCGTGCGACGTACGTCAGCATTGGTCACCCACGTTCGTGGTGGTGCAGTCCCGGGCGTGGGCCCCGGTTGCCCGGGGCCCGGTCCATGAGTCGCCCTACTTGGCCAGACCCCAGCCCGCCATCTGCCAGAACGGCCCTTCGATGGGATTGTCGGTGACGCTACCGACGATCTTCGAGCTGGTGAGCAGGATGTTGGGCAGGGGGTCGAGGGGCAGGATCGAGGCAGTGGCGGCCAGGGCGTCGTCGCCCTTCTTGTTGGCGGCCTGGGCCTCCGATTGGTTGAGATCCTTCTCCACCGTGCCGTAGTCGGTGTCGAGCTCGGGGACGTTGGTGCGCGTCCAGTTGTTGCCGGAGAACTTGTTGTCGGCGGTGGGGGCGTTCTTCGAGCAGAACAGGTTGCAGTTGCTCGGGTAGAACGAGGTCAGCACGTTGGCGTACACGGCCACCTGGAAGTCACCCTTGGGCAGCTGGTCGCCGAACAGGTCGCCGGCCTTCTGGTTGTTGATGGTGACGTTGAACCCGGCGTCCTTCAGGTCCTGCTGCAGGACCTGCTCGGTCAGCTCCCGCCGCTTGTTGCCGGTGGTCGTCTTCATCTCGAACGTCGCCGGTTGGCCGTTCTTCTGCCAGATGCCGTCGGCGCCCTTGGCCCAGCCCGACTTGGTCATGAACTCGTTGACCTTGGCCGGGTTCTTGGTGTAGCCGGCAAAGGCGTTCGTCGACGCGAACGGCGCGAGGACCGGAGCCGTCACCGTCTGCATGGCCTTGTGGACGCCGAGCTTGCCGAAGAGCCGGTCGACGATGGCGTCCCGGTCGATCGAGTAGGAGACGGCCGTGCGGAAGTTGATGTCGTCGAACGGCGCCTTGCCCGCGTTCATCCACAAGGCCTCGGCGTTGCCCGTGTTGGCGGTGTACTGGGCCTTGGTGTCGGTCAGGCCGGCGGAGATCTGGTCGATGACGTCGAGCTGGGGCTGCGGGTAGCCGCCCAGCACCTCCCCTGCCTTGAGCGCCTGGAACTCGGCCGAGGTGTCGGTGATCAGCTTGAAGATGACCTTGTCCAGTTTGGGCTTTTCGCCCCAATAGGCCGGGTTGGGGACGAGGACCCACTCGGTGCCCTTGGTCCAGTGGTCGAGCTTCCACGGGCCACCCGACCAGGTATACCCGTTGGCGATCTCAGCGTGGTCCTTCACCAGGTGGGCCGGGTAGATGCCGTAGTTGCCCCCGAAGAGGGTGGTCCTCCAGTCTGCGAACGTGTCCGAGAACGTCACCACCGCGGTGTCGGGCTTGGTGTCATCGACGCTCTCGACCTTCTCGTACCCGGTGCGGTCGTAGATGTCGTTGCCCTTGGCCACCTGCTCCCAGGTGAACTTGAAGTCCGTCGAGGTGATCGGCGTGCCGTCAGACCACTTGGCCTGAGGGTTGATGTGGTAGGTGACGACCTGCTTCGGTGTCGCGGTGACCTCGGCTTCGCCCGTGAGCAGGCTGGTGGGCTTGGCCGCCCACCCGTCGCCGGCCTTCTGCACCGAGTACGCCTTGGGCATTGTGAGGTTGCCGATCGACCAGAAGAACCAGCTCGAGCCCCCGCAGCTACCCATCCAGTCGGTGCAGTCGCCCTCCTGGTCGGCGGCGAGCACGAGGGTGCCGCCGATCGGCACGTCCTTCGGTTGCACCGCGGTGCTGGCGCTCGACGCGCCCTGCTTGGTGCTCCCGCTGCTGCCGCAGGCGGCAGCCAGCAGCACGAGTGCCACGGGCAGACAGACCAACCGGGAAAGCTTCAGAAGCGCTCGCACTCTTGGTCCTCCTCGTTGCCGACTGGCCACATTGAACCACTCTCAGTGGCCGAGCGATAGATGCAACTGTCGGGGGCCTCGACTCGCGGGCGTCGAGGGGGCGCGGACGGGCCGACAACCTCTGCCGGCCTCCTGCCGGCCTCACGCACGCCAACCGGCCAGATCCCAGTCGAGGAAGTCCTCCAGAGCCGTGATCTCCGGTTCGTAAGTGGAGGTGAGCGGAACACCACGCCGAGGCCGAGGTAGTCAGCCCAGGCGAGATGCCTCACCTGCGCCCATTGTTGAGGAACTCCTCCCACTCCTTGGCGTGAGGACCTGTGGGGGCGGTGGCGTTTGGAGTGGCGCTCAGGCTGTCTTTCGCTACGGCCGGCGCCGGACCGCTGCCCCCGATTGCGGTGCACGCAGGCGAATATCCTGCACTCCCCCAGGTGTTGCCACGCCAGACGTCGTGGTCGCAATTCACATTGAGGTCGTGCAGATCGAAGGCCTGTATCCCACCTTCGTAGCCATCGACACCAGGGTTGGTGGCGTTGTTGATCGCGTTGTTGTCCAGGATCTTGTTCCCGGTCGGGTTCCCGGTGGCGATCCCGAAGGGATTGCCGATCCGGATCCCGTCGACGCCATTGCCTTGAACCTGGTTACCCTTGACCAGCATTTCTGTCGGACCCAGATCCCAGCTGAAGCCGACCGAGATCCCGATTCCGTTGCCGATGGCGTTGGTGGCACCGTTGCCTTTCACGATGTTGCCCACGATCGAGCCCTTGGTGACATCGCCGACGCCTCCCCCACCGGAGAAGTGGAACTGCCCGGCGACCACACCTGAGGTCGTGATCTTGTCGATCGTGTTCTGGGCGAGATCCAACATCCACAGGTTGCCATCGGCGCCGGCCGTGATCCGGGGGAAGATGAGGAACCCGAGCGGGAACTCAGTCGGCGTTCCCGTGGGGGTGATCCGGGCCAGCGTGCTGGCGAAGTTGTACGGCGACCACAGGTTGCCATCCGGGCCCACCGTGAGGTCATACGGCTGCACCGAGGTGCTCGGAAGCGGATAGATCGCCAACGAGGCCGGCGGCGGGGCGGCCACGGGCGCCGCCTCGGCGAGGGTCGCCAGCGACGGTACGAGGAGCACGGCCACGAGGGAGCACCGTTGCTATTGCAGCCGTCCGACGACGAACTCGCATGGTCACAATCCTTCCCGAACCAGTGGGATTGGCTCTCGACAGGAATGGTCACTTGAGCCTGACCGACCTCCTGCCCTCGCTGTCAAGCCAACTCTGCCTCTGCCCGACTCGGAGGACCTCACCAGGCGCCGCCATCGTGGCGACACTCGGTGCGCCATGTGCACCGACGCCCCGCCTCCGCCGAAAAACCCCGGGTGAGAAGTCCTACAACCGGTCGCTGGGCCAGTTGGGCTGGAAGAGGTGCCATTGCTCGGGGGCTCGGGCGATCAGCTCCTCGTGGGCGTGGGCCAGGTCCTGGGTGATGCGGGCCACGTCTTCACGGATGGTGCCTCGACGATCGGTGGGCAGGGGCGGGCGCACCACGGCATGGTGGCCCTTCCCGTCGAAGTACACCGCCGTGGGCAGGACCACCGAGCGAGCCCGCAGGGCCAGCGTGACGGGACCGGCGGGGATGGCGGTGCGCTCACCGAAGAAGTCCACCTCGATCCCCCCGCCGCCGATGTCGCGATCGCAGAGCAGGCACACCATGTGGTTGGCCCGCAGGGCCCCGAGCACGGCCGTGCCCGCGCCCGGGCCGAGGGGGATCACCGAGAGCCCGAACGTTCGCCGCAGCCCGACGAACCACTCGAACAGCTCGGGCGGCTCCAGGGCCTCCACGACCACGCTGACGGCGAACCCCTGACGGGCCAACCAGGAGCCCCCGACGTCCCAGCCCCCCAGGTGGGGCAGGGCCAGGACCGCCCCCAGGCCGGCGTCCCGGGCCGCCTCCAGGTGGCACCGGCCCTCGATGGAGAACCCGGCGTCGACCTGCTCGGCGGTGATGGCGGGGAGGCGGAGTGACTCCATCCAGTAGCGCCCGTAGGACGCGAAGGCGGCCCGTGCCGCGCGGCGGGAGGCGGGCGAGGGCGACGGCGCTGGCGGGGGGGCGCGGTGGCGGACACGGGCCTGGTGGCGGGCGACGAGGGCCCGGCGCGCCGGCAGCACGGCCCAGGCTGCGGTCCCGAGCAGCTGGGCCACCGGCAGGGCGGCCCCGTCGGGCAGCGCCGCCGCCGCGCGCGCCGCGGCGCGATAGAGCAGGTAGGGGTTGGTCCTGGCCACCGGCGGCGCCGGGCGGGGGAACTAGGGCCGGGTGCGGGACCGGGAGCGGTCGACGCGCGACCGTCGGTCGCCGCTGCGCACGTCTCGGCTGTCTCGCCAACGGGCGGCCGTGCCCTCGCCGCCCGGGCGGAACACCGAATCGGGATGGCGAGCCCGCCACCGAGCCAGCAGGGTCTCGGCCGGGTCACGCTGAGGAGTGCCCTGGCGCCACACCATGACGAAGCGCTGGACGGCGGTGGCGAGGGTGAGGGCCAGCATGAGCCACAGCACCGGGATGAGCACGACGCTGAAGACGAGCCCGGCGCCCACGGCGATCATGCGCTCGGCCCGCTCCATGAGCCCGCCCCGGGCGGTGAAGCCGAGCGACTCGGCCCGGGCCCGTTCGTAGGACACCAGCATCGATGCACCGACCAGGGCCAGGGGCAGCACGGCGATACGGCCGGGATGCGTCGAGGCCAGGTACCACGCCACCCCACCGAGGACCAGGGTGTCGCTCACCCGGTCGACCACCGAATCGAAGAAGGCACCGCGGGGCGACGCCGTGCCCGAGGCCTTCGCCACCGCGCCGTCGAGGACGTCGGGCACACCGGACAGGGCGAGAAGGACCGCACCGGCGATGAGCCAGCCCTGGGCAATGACGAGAGCGGCGGCGACCGACACCGCCAGCCCGGCGATGGTGAGCTGGTTGGCGCTGATCCCGGCCTTCTCGAGGCTGGAGCCGACGGGCACGAGACTGCGCTCCACGTCCGCTCGGCATCGCTTGTCGAACAATCGACACTCCTGTCGGTGAATCCCGCTCCTCAACGGTACTAGACACCGGTTCGTTCCTGTGGACTTCCGGCCGGCCCGCCCGGGAGGACATGCCGGTAGGATCCCGGCACCCGGTGCGCCGGCCTCCGGCAGTACCGGTCACAACCGATCGTCCCAGGCGAACGAGGTGCCCGTGAAGAGCTTTCCGGCAGCCAAGATCCGCAACGTCGCCCTGGTCGGCCACGGCGGCGCCGGCAAGACGACCCTGGCCGAGGCTCTGCTGTTCGGTGCGGGCGCCATCTCCCGGCAGGGCCGGGTGGAAGACGGCACCACCACCACCGATTTCGATCCCGAGGAGGTCAAGCGGGGCATCTCGCTGGCCCTGGCCCTGGCGCCGTTCGAATGCGACGGCCACAAGGTGAACCTCCTCGACGTCCCCGGCTACGCCGATTTCGTCACCGACGTCCACACCGCCCTACGCGTGGCCGACCTGGCCGTGGTGGTGGTCAGCGCCGTCGAGGGCCCCGAGGTGCAGACCGAGGTGGCCTGGCGACTGGCGGCCGAGGCCGGTGTGCCCCGGATGTTCTTCGTCACCAAGCTCGACCGGGAGCGGGCCGACTTCGACCGCACCGTCGACCAGCTCCGGGAGACCTTCGGCCCCGGCGTGGCGCCGGTGCACTTCCCGATCGGCGGCGAGCACGAGCTCCGCGGCATCGTCGACCTGCTGGCCGATGTGGCCTACACCTACGACGGCACCAAGGCGGGCACGCGGGGAGAGGTCCCCCCCGACGTGGCCGAGGGCCGGGCGGCCGCCCTGCACGACAGCCTGGTCGAGGGCATCGTCGTGGCCGACGACGCCCTCACCGAGCGCTACCTCGAGGGTGAGGCACTCGACGTCAAGCTGCTCGACCAGACCTTGGCCAAGGGCGTGGCCGAGGGCAGCGTGTTCCCCATCGCGTGCGGTTCGTCGACCAAGGGGATCGGCATCGACCTGCTGGCCCAGCTGATCTGCGACGTCGGTCCCTCGCCCCTCGATCGCCCGGCCGTCACGGTGGTCGCAGGCGACTCGGAGACGGCGGTGGGCTGTGACCCGTCCGGCCCACCCCTCGCCCTCGTCTACCGCACGCTGGCCGACCCGTTCGTGGGGAAGGTGTCGTACCTCAAGGTGCTGTCGGGCACCATCCGCCCGGACACCCACCTCACCAACCCCCGCACCCACGGCGACGAGCGCCTCCACGCCCTGTTCACCATGCGGGGCAAGGAGCACGACAACGTGTCCGAGCTGGGCGCCGGCGACCTCGGCGCCGTGGCCAAGCTGGCGGGCACGGCCACCGGGGACACCCTGGCGCCGAAGGGCACACCGGTGGTGGTCCCGCCGTCCCAGCTGCCCGAGCCGGTGCTGTCGGTGGCCGTGGTCCCCCGCACCAAAGGAGACGAGGACAAGCTCATGACCGGGCTCCACCGCCTCCAGGAGGAGGATCCCTCCCTCCACCTCCGCCGTGACGACGAGACCCACCAGACCATCCTGTCGGGCATGGGCGACACCCATCTGGCCGTGGTGGCCGAGCGCCTGGCTCGCAAGTTCGGCGTCGAGGTGGAGACCGAACCGGTGCGGGTGGCCTACCGCGAGACCATCACCGCTTCGGCCGAGGCCGAGGGCAAGCACAAGAAGCAGAGTGGCGGCCACGGCCAGTTCGGGGTGGCGACCCTGCGCATCGAGCCCCTCCCCCGCGGCGGGGGCTTCGAGTTCGTCGACAAGATCGTCGGCGGGGCCATCCCCCGCCAGTTCATCCCCGCGGTGGAGAAGGGGGTGGCCGAGACCATGGAGCACGCCGGGGTGTTCGGGTACCCGGTGGTCGACATCAAGGTGACGTTGCTCGACGGCAAGTTCCACGCCGTCGACTCGTCGGAGATGAGCTTCAAGATGGCCGGGTCCATCGCCTTTCGCGAGGCCATGGCCAATGCCGGCCCGGTGGTGCTCGAGCCCGTGTCAGCCCTGGCCGTCACCGTTCCCTCGCAGT
>JBPCNP010000066.1:0-3420 GCA_051001215.1 Acidimicrobiales bacterium | reverse complement strand
AGGCTTTCAGCCATGTCGGGTTGGTCAACGCCGCGTGGGCGCTGTCAAACATGGCCCCCGTCGTCACGCCCTCCTGAGGGGTCGAAGCGGTATCCAACCCCCCAGAGGGTGACGATGAACACCGGATGGGCAGGGTCGGGCTCGATCTTCTCCCGGAGGCGGCGGACGTGGACGGTCACTGTCGACTGGTCGCCGATGGTGTAGCCCCAGACCTGTTCGAGCAACTCTTCGCGACGGAATGCCTGAGCGGGATGACACACGAGGAAGGAGAGCAGCCGGAATTCGATGTTGGTCAAGGCGACCCAGACGTCGGACACCCGCACCCGCCGACTGGCGTTGTCGAGCTCCAGCGGCACTGGCGCCACGAGGTCGACACCTGCGGGCTCCGGGACTGTCCGCGCCCTTCTCAGCACGGATCGCACCCGGGCCACCAGCTCGTCGGTGCACAGCGGGCTGGGCACGAAGTCGTCGGCCCCCAGCTGCAGGCCCCATGTGCGCTCGTGCTTGTCGGCCAGGGGGCTGATCATGACGACGGGAGCGTCGGTGCATGCACGCAGACGCCGAAGGCTCAGAGTCTCCTCACCCGGAAGTCGGGGATTGAGCACGACGAGATCGGGCCCGGAGGTCTTGAGCCAGCGCAACGCATGCGTGCCGCAGGTGCTCACCTCCACGGCGAAGCCGGCCCTTTCGAGGGAGCGGCGGACCATGGCGGCCGTCTGCGCGTCGCTCTCGACCACCAGCACCTGAGGGCCGGCGGTATTCAAGAAGTGCGCCGCTGATGAACGGCCATCGCCGCTCAATCTACCCCGAGCGACCACTTCTTACAGAACTCGGACAGTTCGCCGAATCCGGTTGCGCGAGGCGGGTGTGACGGGAAAGGTCATCCGGGTGTGGACGGGAACAGTGCAGGATCGTCGGCGTCACCCGGAGCCCCGGCCGACGAGGTTCACCTAGGCCGTCATGCCCTCGAAGAGACCGAGGCTGAGCCTCACCGAAGCGATCGCGCACGTTCAGGAACGATCCTTTCCCGACGACGGGGGGGATCTCGTCGGCCTGGAGCTGGAACGGCTGGTGAGGTCGTTCAGCGGTAACGGGCAAGGGGACGTGGACCATGGCCGGATGTCCGGTCTGGTCCTGCCCGGCGGCAGCGCCCTCAGCATCGAACCCGGCGGCCAGCTCGAGCTCAGCTCACAGCCCCGGTCCTCGATCTCCGCCCTGTGCGCCGACGTCGGCGCTGACGTTGGCGCTGTGAGCGACCGGGCGGCCCGCAGCGACACCCGCCTGGTCGGCATGGGCCTGGTTCCCCAAGGGCCGACCCCCCGAGTGCTGTCCACCCCCAGGTACGACGCCATGGCCGCGTTCTTCGCCGCCGCCGGGGCCGCCGGATCGATCATGATGACCGCCACCGCCTCCCTCCAGGTGAATCTGGGCCTAGGCACCGAAGCTGATCTCCAGGCGCGCTGGAGGCGAGCCAACCTCCTCGGTCCGGTGCTCGCTGCCGCTTTTGCCAACTCTCCACTCCACGACGGTGCACCTACCGGTTTGGCCTCCACCCGAATGGCGATATGGTCGGCGATCGATCGCAGCCGCACGGCCCCGGCGTGGCGCCCCGGCCAGGGTTGTGAATCGTGGCCCGCCTATGTGCTGGACGCTCGAGTGATGTTCATCCGGCGCCACCCCGCCGACTTCGTGCCTCTGGTCGAAGACCTGCGCTTCGGCCGGTGGCTGACCGACGGCCACGAGCTCGGTTACCCGACGGCCGAGGACCTCGACTATCACCTGACCACGCTCTTCCCGCCGGTGCGACCGAAGGGATGGCTGGAGCTTCGCTTCCTCGACGCTCTCCCGGCTCCCTGGTGGCAGGCGGCCGCCGCCGTCGCATCGTGGTTGCTACGCAACCCCGAGGCCGGGGCGCGGGCCGAACGGGCGGCCGCCGGCCTTGCCGGATCTTGGTATCTGGCTGCGAGTCGCGGTCTCGCTGATCCAGGGTTGGCGGCGGCCGCCCAGGAGTGCTTCGCTGCTGCCACCGACACCATGGCTGGTGCCGGCACCGAGATCACCGACGCAGTGCAGGACTACGCCGAGCGCTTCGTGGCCCGAGGACGCACCCCCGCCGACGAACGCCTCGACGCGTGGGCCAGGACCGGGTCGCCACTGCTGGCGGAGGACGACCACGAGGTGGTCGTGATGGCGCGATGACCTGCTCATGGGTTGGACGTCTCGTTGTCGGTGCCGGCGTGAAGCGACAAGTTGACCAAGCCCCCGAGGAGGACGTGTATGCGCACAGGTGATGTGGCCGCGACGGTGGGTAAGGGCCTGGTGGCCGGCGTTGCCGGCACCCTCGCGATGACACTGTCGAGCACTGTGGAGATGAAGTTGACAGGTCGCGAGGCCAGCTCGGCGCCGGCCGACGCCGCCGCCAAGGTGCTCGGTGTCGAGCCCAAGGGCGACAAGGAGAAGGCGCGGTTCTCCAACGTGGTCCATTGGGCTTACGGCACGTCGTGGGGGGCCGTCAGGGGCCTCGCTGGTGCTGCCGGCCTCACCGGTTCAGTCGCCGCGGGGGCCCACTTCGCCGCCGTCTGGGGAAATGACCTGGTCATGTTGCCTGCGCTGGGCGTGACTCCTGCGGTAAAGGAGTGGGGCGCCAAGGCGCTACTCACCGACGCCTTCCACCACTTGGTCTATGCCGCGGTCGTCAGCCTCACCTACAGCGCCCTCGACCACCGCAGCTCCCAGCACTCCGCTCAGCCACGAGGGGCTTTCTCCTGATACCTGAGCGTTCCGACGTGGTGGGCCCCGGCGATGGCGTGGCAAGGTGAGTTCGAGCACGCCGAGCCGCCCGGTCGCCGGGCTCGACGTGGGTTGGTCCCGCTGATGGCACTGGCTGGTGCGACCATCGGCTCCTTACAACCGGCCATCGCCCCGAACCTGTGGCACTCGCCCACCCGTCCCCTGGCACTGCGACGGTCGACGGCGTGATTCTGCGGGCCCACACCGGCGAGGCTCTTGTCTTTGATGCGGCTCGTTGGCACGCTCCCGCCACCGCCGAGGAATGTGACCTGCTTGCCGCCATCGACGGCCCGGTCATCGACATCGGCTGCGGCCCCGGTCGGCTGGTCGCCAGGCTGGCCGCCCAGGGGGTTGCGGCTCTGGGGATCGAGTTAGCCGGAACGCAGCCGTGATGAGTCCTTACAGAGCGGTGACATTCGGGCCCCGGACCTTCTCATTCGCGGAATGTGCGAATCGAGCGCATGCTCTTCGACGGCGTTCTGGAGCCCGTCGACGGGCGCCTGGCAGGCTGTAGCGAATTCGTCGGGGAGGGGCTCCGACGGGGCTCCAGTGGGCTCGGCGTCGCTCCTGAGGCGTGTCGAATAACTCCTATGCCCGGGGGCGTCCGTTCCGGCACCGAATCGTATGGCA
>JBPCNP010000065.1:0-50911 GCA_051001215.1 Acidimicrobiales bacterium | reverse complement strand
CCATGCGGACCGCTCGCTCACGCAGCTCGTCCGGGTACTTCTGCGGCCTTCTCGGCCCTCCACTGGTTGCCATGCTCCATCCTCGCTTCCAAGGTAAGGAGCCTCCATCAAACCCAGGCCGGTTCATCGGGCAGGCCGGTGCCGTAGCCCCAGGGCAGCGCAGCCAACAGCTCGCGGGCGGCAATCGGCCCGGCCGTTCCGTTGGGCGCAGCTGCGCTGATCCGACCGAGGTCGCGAGCTAGCGCTGACTCGACGCTGGTGGCGAGCGCCGTCTCCCAACCGCGCGCGTGCGTGTCCACGGGATCGGCACGCAGCTGGGACGTGATGACCCGGGCGAGGAGGAAGACTCCCTCGTCGTTGGCTCTGGCTAGTCGCACGATCTGGTCGGCCACCAGCGTCGGATCCATCAATCGACCTCGCCCTCCTCGCCCTCCTGTAGTCGACGGTGTACGTAGTCGCGCACATTGGCCTCGGTCTGCTCCGCCCATCGAGGATCGCCGAGGTCGATGGGAGCAACGGTTGCAAGAGTGGCCACGAGCGAAACCCCGCCCTCGCGGTTCATCTCCCGAGTAGCCACCAAGACCTGCGCGACGCGGCCCAGGTCGCGCACGAGATCATCGGCGATGATCCAGGCTTCCCTCTCGGCCTCGTCCAATCCGTCGACCACGATCCTCGGCGTCGCTTCGAGTCGCTGCAGCGCGCCGAGGAGCTCATGGCGGTTGCGGGCCTGATTGCTCGGCGGCAGAAGGTGAGCTCGGCAAAGCTGCCCGTCGATGAGATTCGCCACCCGGTCGACGGTCAGCCGACGAGCATGGACATGGACATGCACCGAGTCCTGACCAGGGTCGTGGCCGATGGATCCGGAAGCGAGCAGCGCGGCGCGTTCGGTTGGGTTCGAGAGGCTCACGATGCGCCCAACGATGGCCGACTTGGCGCTTCCCGCCGGACCCGTCACGACGAGAACACCGGGTTCGACCCGGGCCATCCAGGCCACGATCTCGCCCAGCTGTTCGTCCCGGCCGGTGAAGAAGCTTCCCTCCTCGTCCGGGGCGCGGCCCTGGGCCGCCAGCAACAGGTGCTCGACCACGCGCTCGGGGGCGTCGGGGTCGTAGAGCGGGTTGGGGAGAAGGATGCCCGGGCGGCCGAGCGTGAGTGCCTCTGGCCGGTTTGCGGTCGACGTCCATTCCTGGATGACCGCGTCGATGACGTCGTCGCCTCGCACGCCCTCGTTGAAGACGTTGAACCGCAGTCGCAGGATCGGATCCCTCGGCCCCCCGGAGAGCACCCGTCGCAGCTCGACGGCGAATACACCGTCTCGGGCTCGCTCATAGGCCTGCGCCGACGCCAGAATGCCGACCCAAACGGGCTTTGGTTCGGGCAGGTTCGCCTTGAGACGCCCGATTACCTGGGCGGCATCATGCACGGACTGGCCCGAAAAGCACGTGTCGAAGACCAACAGCACCTGGGCAGCGCCGGTACGAAAGGCGCGGCCGGCGACCCACTCGGCCGTGCGCGTCGGGGTATCGTCCGGCACGCCGTCTCTAGTGATGAGGCGAAGCGGGCCGTCCTCAGAAGGCTCGCCGTGACCCGCCCACAGCACGACCAGCGCACCGCCGGCCATCTCACCCACCGGCAGCGCAGCCTTGAGTTGTTTCTCGGCTTCGGCGTCGGTGACGTCGCGCAGCACGATCTGCGCGAACCCTCGGCCGTCGGACAAGATCTTGGCCACTTCGTCGACCCCTTCGAGAGCCGCAAGCGGACCGAAGCCTTCATCGTCATAGCCATCGATGCCTACACCTACGAAACGACCGTCCGCGTCTTGCCTGATCGCGCTTCTCTCGTCCGCCGTGGTCACGGGGCGATTCTTCCACTTCCATTGGCAGAGGCGCGGCTTGTCTTCGGTTGGCACTGAAAGCAAGACCCGTCACGACCCGAATGTCCCGCAGGAGGAACGACGACCGGGTCCCGCAGGAGGAACGACGACCGGGTGCCGCAGGAGGAATGACGACCGGGGTCCCGCAGGAGGAACGACGACCGGGGGCGCAGGAGGAACGACGACCGGGGTGCCGCGGGAGGACCTCAACGGGGAAGGTGCAGCTTCCCTGGGCCGTCTCCGAAGGCCGTGTCCCGCAAGGGTGGTCCGATGAACCGTTCCGGGAACGGGGGGCTATACGGAAGGACTATCGTTGGAGCACCTCGGAAGTCGTCCGCAGTGGGAGCCCGCGGCGGGCGCGTGTGGCGAGGCCGGCGCGCGCATCGACCTGCACGGCACCGCGCTGGGCACCTCGGACATGGACAACATCCTCATGGTGCTCGACAACATTCGGTGGAGAACAACGGGGTCGCGGGTCCCGGTGACACCTTCGACGGCATCTTGTCGCTTGCCGGGGTACGAGAGCACCATCCTGGCTGCCTTCGGCAACATATTCGCTCGGAACGAGTCCAGCAACAAGGCGCGTAGCGGCACCGATGGCGGTGGCGCCAAGAACACGATCGTCGACAACGTCGTCAATGACAACGAAGCGTGACGGCATCGAGCTGTTCGGGCCTTCCGTCGACGCCGGCGTCGTCTATGCCGGATCCGTCGACAATCGAGCAACACGGGACACGGCAACGGCCTGTTCGACGGAGAGGTCACCACTCGCACTGCGACCACAATGAGTGGATCGCCAACCGGTTCGGCACCGTGAACCAGCCATGCGTCGCCGCGGATGCCGCCAGGGGGCCGCCAGGCACCCCGCCTGTGGTCGAACCCACTCCCTGAGCGCCGGGCGGGGCATGGAGGACCGAGCCATCGGGTAGGCACCTGGCCGTGGCGGCTCATCCTGTTCCCGGTCAGCGCCTGGGCGGCCGCTACGCCTTGCGCGAGCAGGTGGGCCGAGGTGGCTTCGGCGTCGTGTGGCGGGCCCATGACACCCTGCTCCAGCGCGACGTGGCCGTGAAGGCGATCGAGTTCCCCGCCATCCTCGACGACGCCGAGCAGGCCGTCATCCGCACCAAGGTGTTGCGGGAGGCTCGGGCAGCAGCCCGTCTCAACCATCCCGGCCTGATCACCGTGTTCGATGTGATCGAGGAGGAGGGGCACCCGCTCATCGTGATGGAGCTGGTGAGGGCGCCTACCCTGGCGGACCTGGTCACCAGGGAGGGGCCCTTGGCAGAGGACCGGGTAGTGGCCATCGGCATCGACGTGCTCGAAGCGCTCGGAGCTGCCCACAGCCAGGGCATCGTCCATCGCGACGTCAAGCCTGCCAACGTGATGGTGTCGGAGTCCGCGCACGTCCAACTGGGCGACTTCGGCATCGCCGCCGTCATCGACGACCCGAAGCTCACCAGCTCGGGAAACCTGGCCGGGTCCCCGTCCTACATGGCGCCGGAGCAGGCCCTGAGCCGGCCACCGACGGCGGCGACCGACCTGTGGGGACTGGGCGCCACGCTGTACTTCGCCGTCGAGGGGATGCCGCCGTTCGCCGGCACCGGCGCCATCGCCACCCTCACGTCGGTGGTCAACACCCCCCACCGGCCCATGCGACGGGCCAGGCTCCTGGCGCCGTTGCTCGAGGATCTCCTGGCCAAGGACCCCGACGCCCGCCCCACGGCGGCCGCAGCCCGCCGCCGGCTCGGTGGCGTGCTCGCCGGTGCCGATACCCCGGCGGTGTCGTCCGAGGAGGCGGCCACCGCCGAGCTCGATCCGGGCCGGGGTTGGGACCACTCTGCTGGTGCTGCACCGGGCGCCGGGGATGAATTGCGGGCGCCGGTCGAGCCCGTCGACCCGGGCGCCGCGACCACGGAGGGCGAACCGGTCGTCGAACGGGGCCCGAGCGGAGGCCCCGCAGAAGCGGCTCGACCCGAGCTCCCCGGGCCCAGCGGCCCGGACCGGCCGGTTCCAACGCCCCGTGGCGGTGGGAGCCGGAGCCCTGCCCGCCCGCGCTCCCGCCCGCGCCCGATCGTCCCCGTGACCGTCGGCGTGGTCGCCCTGGCCATCGCCGTCGTCGTCGGGCTCCTGGTGGCGGGACGCGACGGCAGCAACAGCCCGACCGCGGCCGGCCCCGGTCCCGGTCCCGCGGCGACCAGGTCCAATCCCGCGACGACGGCGGCATCGTCGAACGGCGCTCCTGCGTCGGTGCCGACGGACTGGGTTGCCTATCAGGACCCGGCCACCGGGTACTCCATCGCCCACCCGCCGGACTGGACGGTGAGCACGAGCGGCACACGGACCGACATTCGCAGCCCGAGCTCGGGCGCCTACCTGAGGGTCGACCATCGAGAGCCGCCGGGCCCGTCGCCGGAGGGGGCCTGGCGCGACCTGGAGCCGTCGTTCTCGGCCCAGAACGCCAACTACAAGAGGGTTCAGATCACGCCCACCACCTACGAGGGGTACCGGGCTGCGATCTGGGAGTACACCTACTCGGGCGGTGGCGCCTCCCTGCGCGCCGTCGACCTGGGGTTCATCGCCGGCAACCACGGCTTCGCCCTGAACTTCCAGACGCCTGCCGCCGATTGGGACCGCATGCAGGCCGTCTTCGCCGCCTTCAAGGCGGCGTTCAAAGCTCCCACCTCCTGACGTGCCCATCCGGTCGGTCCCGGCCTGGGGTGGGTTCAACGCACTCCTGATCGAGGTGGCTCACCTTCGGCCAGGTCGCGCCGGGGCGGAGGAACGGGTGGCGACGCCATCTTGGGTGGATGGCGGCGGAGAGGACCGGCCGGGCCGATCGGGCCTCAAGCCATCGGTGCGGCAAGTGAGGATCGACACCGCCAGGCATGTCAGGGCATAGCCGACGAACAGGTACGGGAAGACGGTGTAGGGCATCTCCTGGGCCGTGTAGACGCTGTCGATGAACACGGCGAGGGAGATGGTGGCGGCGGCGACGGCGATGAGCAGCGGGACGGCGCGCAGCTTGCCGTCGCGGGCCAGGACCACCGGCATCCCCACGGCGACGAGGAAGTACGCCAGCAGGATCCCGTACCCACCCAGAGTGCCCAACCAGGCGATCAGCGAATGGGCATCGACCGCCGCGAAGGCCATGACCGCGGCGGCGACAACAAGAGGGCCGACGATCACTCCCACGGCCACATGAGGAGTGCGATGGCGCGGGTGGGTCCGGCCGAGGGCGGCGGGCAACCGGCCCTCCCGGCCCATGGTGTAGAGGAACCGAGCGCTGCTGTTGAGCAGGGCGGTGACGGCGGCGAAGGCGCTGATGGCCAGCCCGATGTTGACGGCGTAGGCCACGGGGTGGAGCCCGTAGCGCTCGGCAAGCTCGGCCAGCGGGTTGGTCGCCGAGGCCAGCGTCGAGGTTCCGGCGGCCGTGAACCCCAGGGCCTGGGCGTAGGCATTGAACACGTAGAACACGCCGATCACCACCACCGAGAGCAGGAGCATCCGGGGAATGGCCCGGCGTGGGTCACGAGCCTCCAGGCCCAGGTTGGCGGCGCTCTCGAAGCCGGCCAACCCGAAGAACCCGATGGTGACGCCCTTGAGGATGTCGGACATCGACGAGTGCGCCAGGGTCAGCTGCGACCGGTCGAGCACCCCGCCGTGCTTGACCACCACGATGAGCAGCAGCACGGTGATGACTCCCATCGACACGATCTCCAGCACCAGCAACGCCGTGGTGGACACCCGCACGTCACGGTAGGCGAGCACCGCTGCCGGCAGGAGGGGACCCAGATAGAGGGCCAGGTGAGCCCACTCACCGGAGACGGGCGCGCCGAGCTGGATCAACAGGTCGCCGGCAAAGATGGCGAACGCAACCATGAGCGCCGGTACGGCCAGGAGGTAGAGGAACAGCACCGCCGCGCCGGCGACGAAGCCGGCATGGGGACCCAGGGCATCGCCGACGTAGCTGTAGAGCGACCCCGCGGTGGTGAAGCGCCGGGCCAGCACGGCGATGCAGTAGCCGACGAGGAGCGCGGCCACGCCGGTCAACAGCCATGACGCCCACGCCCCCGGCCCGACCAAGCCGAACAGCACCGCCATGAGCAGGGCGGTGACGGCACTGGGCCCGACGTTGGCCACCGCCTGCCCGAGCACCGGCGCCGCCCCCAGGACGTCGTGGGCCAGGCCGGCACCCCCGCGCCTGCCATCTGACTCGGATGTCGGCGACATGGCTGGCATTGGGTGTCCGACCAGCGGGGGGTGCTCGTCGTTACGTCCTCGGGCCACCCGTCCACCACGCCCGGGGCGCGCGCGTGCCAAGATCAGGGCCAATGAGTCGAATGCCCCAACTGGGACGAAAGCCGCGCTGTTCCTGCGGCAGCGGTAAGGCTGTCAAGAAGTGCTGCGGGGTCACCGCCCACCTCGGGCCCGCCGAGCTGGCCAAGATGGAGCTGGTGGCCCTGACCCGTTCGCTGGCCCCCACCCTCGCCCGGTACGGTGACGATGAGCTCCACGACCTCCTCGACCAGGTCCCCGGGCTCGTCGCTCTCGACGTGTCCTTGGCCTGGTGCCTGCCCCGCACCCTGCCCACCGAGATCCAGCAACTTCGGGCTGCCATCAACGACGAAGACCTCGACGCGGTCAAAGAGGCCCTACCCGGTGCCGTCGACGCCCTCGACAACAAGGTCGGTCGAGCCCGATTGGCCCACGCCGTACTGGCGCTGCGAGACATCGGACGCATCGAGACGACCCTGGCCGCAGCGGCCGTCGTCGACGTGGCCAGCGGGTCACCGCAGCTCGTCACCGCCAGCATCGTCGAGGCGGTCCTCATCGACGTGGGGGTCACCGCCGTCCCCGCCCAGGCCTTCCTCACCCGCCACTGACGCGCCTCGCCCCAGTCGGTCGTTTGGTTGGCGCCGGTGCGGGGGAGACATCGACAATGGACGCCATCGCATTGCTCCGCAATGACCACCGTGAGGTCGAGCGCCTCTTCAAGCAATTCGAAAAGGCTGGGCCCAACGCCCACAAGACCCGACGCCAGGTCGCCGACCGCATCGTGAAAGAGCTCTCGGTGCACGCTGCCATCGAGGAGCAAGTCTTCTATCCCGCGGTGCGAGAGGCCGTACCCGAGACCGACGACGACGTGCTCGAGGGCCTGGAGGAGCACCACATCGTGAAGTGGACCCTCTCGGAGGTCGATGGTATGGACCCCGAGCACGAGCGGTTCGTCCCCAAGATGACCGTGCTCATCGAAAGCGTCCGCCACCATGTCACCGAGGAAGAGGGCGAGCTCTTCTCCACCGTGCGCGGGGCCATGACCCGCAAGCAGCTGGCCGAGTTGGGCGAGGTGATGGCCCAGGCCAAGGAGATCGCCCCCACCGGGCCCCACCCCCGTGCGCCCGACACCCCGCCCGCAGGGGCGGCCAAGGCGGTGGCCGCCGGCATCAAGAAGGCGGCAACTGTGCGCAAGAAGGCGGCCACGGCCAAGAAGCGGGCCACCCCCGCCAAGAAGCGCTAAGCGCCTTCGTTTCGCTCGGGGGGGTCGACCCGGGCGACGATCCGCCTCGACAGCGTCCGGGGAGTGAGTCGTGCCAGCGTCGCCACGGCGCGGTTCAGGGTCCCCGGGACGCGGCTCGCCCGCCGACGACGCAGCGCCCCCAGGGCCGAGTTCACAACGTCTTCGGGGTCCATCCACAGCGGACCGGGGATGCCCAGCGGAGGGACGCCCGAGTGGCCGTGGAACTCGGTATGGGTGAACCCGGGCATCAGGGCCAGCACCGTCACGCCGTGGCCGCGCACCTCCTCGTGGACCGCCTCGCTGAAGCTCGTGAGGTAGGCCTTGGTTGCGGCATAGGTCGCCCAGTGGGGGAGTGGCTGGAGGGCGGCGATGGACGACACGTTCACGACCCCACCGTGGCCCCGAGCGATCATGCCCGGCAGGGCGGCCCGAGTCAGGCGTACGGGAGCCACGACGTTGAGGTGGATCTCGGCCACTTCGCCTTCGACGGGCAGTTCGGCGAAGCGTCCGCTGGTTGCGAACCCGGCATTGTTCACCAACAGGTCAACGGGGGAGGCCTCGTCGCCCAGACGAGACTCGACGCCAAAGAGATCGGCGTCGTCGGTGAGATCGGCGGTGAGGACCTCGACCTCGGTGCCGTGGGCGGCACGCAACTCGGCAGCCAGGGCGTCGAGACGATCACCGCGGCGGGCGACGAGCACCAGCCCGGTGCCGGAGGCGGCCAGGGAGACGGCGAAGGCCCGGCCGATGCCGCTGGACGCTCCGGTGACCAGGGCCCGCTCCCAGTGCGGTGATCTCAAGTGCCGCCGACTCGCGTGGCGCCGGCCGGGAGAACGACGGTCGAAGCACGGCAGGGGCAAGGCGGCACGGCGACCATGCTACCGGCCGGGCTACGTTTCACGTTTCTGAACGGACCGATGCGAGGGGAGCGAATGGATACCGGGAACACCGCTTTCGTGCTGGCGGCCGCGGGGTTGGTGCTGTTCATGACACCGGGCCTGGCATTCTTCTACGGCGGCATGGTCCGGTCCAAGAACGTGCTGGGCATGCTCATGCAGAACTTCTTCGCCATGGGTCTGGTGAGCGTGCTCTGGGTGCTGTTCGTCTTCAGCCTGGCCTTCGGCAAGGACGTGGGTGCAGGGTTCGTCGGCGGGCTCGGCTTCGCCGGCTTGAAGGGACTGGGCAACGTGAATCTCGCCCTTCCCGGTTATGCGGGCGCCTCGGCGTTGTCCATCCCGCCCCTGGCCTTCGTGGCCTTCCAGCTCATGTTCGCCGTCATCACGCCCGCCTTGATCACCGGCGCCATCGCCGACCGCATGCGCTTCGCGGCCTACGCGGTCTTCATCGGGTTCTGGGTGGTGCTCGTGTACGCGCCCGTCGCCCACTGGGTGTTCAGCCCCACCGGCTGGCTGTTCAAGAAGGGAACTCTCGACTTCGCCGGGGGAACCGTCGTGCATGTCAACGCCGGCATTGCCGCCCTCGCCCTCGTCGTCGTGCTGGGCAAGCGGCGAGGGTGGCCGAACGAGGTCATGCCGCCCCACTCCCTGCCCCTCACGCTGCTGGGCACGGGCATCTTGTGGTTCGGGTGGTTCGGCTTCAACGCCGGGTCGGCGCTGAAAGCCGACGGGGTGGCGGCCCAGGCCCTGATCAACACCCACATGGCCGCGGCGGCGGCCATGCTCGGCTGGTTGGTCGTCGAGCGGCTGAAGGACGGGCACGCCACCACGCTGGGAGCGGCGTCAGGCGCAGTGGCCGGATTGGTCGCCATCACCCCCTGCGCCGGCTATGTCGGGGCGCTGTCGGCTGTGGCCATCGGGGCGGCCACCGGAGCGGCGTGCTTCCTGGCCATCCAGTTGAAGTTCCGCTTCGGCTACGATGACGCCCTCGACGTCGTGGGTGTCCACCTGGCCGGTGGGATCGTTGGATCGCTGCTCCTCGGGCTGTTCGCCTCCAGGGCCATCAACCCGGCCGGCGCCGACGGCCTGTTCTTCGGTGGCGGGTTCGGCCTGGTGGGCAGGCAGGTCCTGGCCGTGGGTGCGACCCTCGTCTGGTCGTTCGCCATCTCCCTGGTCCTGGCCAAGGTCATCGACGCCACCATGGGCCTGCGGGTACCGCCCGACGACGAGGCACAGGGGCTCGACCTCACCCAGCATGCCGAGACCGGCTACGCCTATGGTGAGCTGGGCATGGGGAGGCTGGGCTCATGAGACTGGTCACCGCCATCATCAAGCCGTTCAAGCTCGACGCCGTCAAGGAGGCCCTGCGGATCCTCGGCGTGCAGGGCATGACCGTGTCCGAGGTCCAGGGGTTCGGTCGCCAGCGGGGCCACACCGAGGTCTACCGGGGAACGGAGTACTCCGTTGACTTCGTACCCAAGATCCGGGTCGAGGTGGCCACCGACGATGCTACCGCCAGTGCCGTGGTCCAGGCCATCGCCGACGCCGCTCGCACCGACAAGATCGGCGACGGCAAGATCTGGGTGGTGCCCGTCGAAGACGTGATGCGCATCCGCACCGGCGAATTGGGCCCCGACGCCCTGTAGTCCCCGCCGACCGGGGTCATCGGCCCGCGCCGGTTGTGGGGCCGCCGTCTACTAGCGTGCACAGCCGTGCCAGGCCCGAGCACGACGCGTCTGGTCGTCATCGCCACCCTGGTCGTCGGTATTGCGATCGGCGCTGTCCTCAGCCTGGTTCCGTCCGTCCGCACCGCGGCGCTCGGGTCCGGGGGGCCCAGGCTGCCTGGCGGGGCCACCGCCAAAGCTGCCGCCGCCGGACACGCGGCGTGGCTGATCGAGGAGAACGCCAAGCCCGGCACCACCGACTGGAAGCTGTCGGGCCCACCGAACCACGGCGAAATCGAGGGCTACGCCGACGCCACCAGCGCCACCGACGGCGAAACCGTGCGCCTCTACGTCTCCACCGAGGCCAGCACGTTCGTCGTGGAGGCCTACCGCGTCGGTTGGTACGGCGGGACCCAGGGGCGCCTGGTGTGGAAGTCGCCCACGCTCACGGGGTCCCGCCAGCCGGCACCCACCGTCGACCGCCTCACCAATATGGTCGAGACCCATTGGACGCCGTCGATATCGGTCACGATCGACCCCACGTGGCCGCCGGGCGACTACCTGTTCAAGCTGGTGGCCGGCGACGGCCACATGCAGTACGTGCCCCTGACCATCCGCGACGACACGAGCAAGGCGTCGCTGCTCGTCGTGAACGCGGTGACCACCTGGCAGGCCTACAACAAGTGGGGTGGCCACAGCTTGTACGACGGCGCCGCCCCCGGTGGTGACAGCCCGGCCGGGCGGTCCAAGGTGGTGTCGTTCGACCGGCCCTACGGCAACGACTCCGGCACCGGCGACTTCCTCGGCAACGAGTTGCCCTTCGTGTCGATGGCCGAGCGCGAGGGCTACGACGTCACGTACTGGACCGACATCGACCTCCATCACCGGACCTCGTTGTTGGTGAACCACAAGACGATCGTCACCCTGGGCCACGACGAGTACTGGTCGGCGGAGATGCGGGCCGCGGCCGAGAGCGCCCGCGACGGCGGCACCAACCTCGTGTTCCTGGGGGCCAACGCCGTGTACCGCTCCATCAGGCTGATGCAGTCCGACGTGGGCCAGTTCCGACACGAGATCAACTACCGCGTGGCCAAGGACGACCCGATCACGCCCCTCGACAAGAGCCGGGTCACGGTGAGCTGGCGGGAGCCCCCGGTGAACCGCCCGGAGAGCACCCTGGTGGGCGACTTCTACCAGTGCAACCCGGTCAAGGCCGACATGGTCGTGGCCGACCCGTCGGCCTGGGTCTTCGCCGGCACGGGGCTGGGCACCGGCGACAAGCTGGCGAACGTCGTGGGCCCCGAGTTCGACCGCTATGACGTCAACGTCCCGGGGCCACCCGGAGCGGTGCAGGTGCTCACCCACTCGCCCGTGCGCTGCGGCGGCAGGGCGACCTATTCGGACATGACCTACTACAGCGCCCCCAGCGGCGCCGGGGTTTTCGCCACCGGCACCAACTGGTGGGTCAGCCGCCTGAACAAGGTCTGCAACCCCTCGGAACCCTGCTTCGAGAGCCGCGTCGACCGCATCACCCGCAACGTGCTCGACGCCTTCGCGGCTGGCCCGGCCGGGCAGTCCCACCCCTCCGTGTCCAACTACAAGTCCCTGCCTGACTTCGCAGGAGCCACGTCGACGACGAGCGTAGGGCGCACGACGTCGACCACCGAGAGCCCGCCGACGACGGACTTCGAGGCGGCGCCGCCGACCACCGTGGAGCAGGCCCCACCGACCACCGTCCGCCGCCCGCCCCGCCCCCCGACGACCCTGCCCACGCTGCCCACGTTGCCGTTGCCGAAGCCCTGAGAGCAGCGCCCCACCTCAGCCCCAGGGACTTCGCTCTCGGTCACTGCATCGAACGGTCAGCGTCGGCTACAACCAGTCCTTCTTCGTGAAGAAGGTGTAGCCGAGCAGGGTGATCGTGGCCATCAGGGCCAGGGCGTAGTGGTAGCCGTAGTGCCACCTGAGCTCGGGCATGTTGGTGAAGTTCATCCCGTAGATACCGGCGACGAGCGTGGAGCCGAGGATGATGGCGCCCCACGAGGTCATCTTCTTCATGACCTGGTTCATGCGGTTGGAGATGATGGCCAGGTGGGCGTCGACGGCGTTGCCCATCAGCTCGCGTTGGCCGTCGAGGAGGTCGACGGCTCGAAGGACATGGTCGTAGACGTCCTGGAGCTGGGTCGCCGTCGTGTCGTCGATCCACGACACCTCCCGGCGCATCAGGGCAGCCACCACCTCGCGCAGGTACGACGGCGCGGCGGAACACGAGCAGGCGGCGACGAATGTCGAACAGCTCCTGCTGCACGGTGCGCTCATCGGCCACTGCTCGCCGAAGATGCGCGCCTCCAGTTCCTCGAGGGCGTCTTCGGCCCGGTCGGTGGCGTCGGACGTCCTCCATGGCCAGGGCATGGGAGGCCGAACTGCTTCTGCACGCAGTCGAGGTCGGACTCGTCGGGTTGGGCCACGTCGACCCACACCATGGCGTCGGGTCGGCGGAGGGCCTCGGACACCCGTTCCGGGTCGAGCTCGTCCGCGCTGCCGCCGGCGTAGACCCGGGCCGTGATCACGGCGTTCGGACTGCTCCCACGCTCTTGCGGACGTGATCCTGGCGAGCCTCCACCGGGCCGGTGAGCGTCTCGTAGGCCACATCGGCCGACTCGAGCAGACTCCGGATGCGGGCGTCGATGTCGGCCTGGAACCCAGTGTCGTCGGGACGCAGGCCGTCGAGCACGATCGGGAACTCGACGGGCAGGTAGAAGACGTGGTCGTAGCGGGCCCGCAGGTCGGCGACGGCGATCTGGCGGGCCTCGATCCAGAGGTGGTCCTCCTTGCGGGGGGCCCGGGCATGTTCCATCACCCAGTCGGCGTAGGCCAGCACGTCGTAGATCGAACGGTCGGCGACGAAGTGGTCGTGGGCCGACTCGGCCCGCCACTGCTTGAGGAAGATCAGCGTCTCGGTCTCGGCAGTGGCGTTCTGGTCGAGGGGGAAGCCGAGCTCGACGACCTCACGGGCCACCTCGGGGAGCAGTGGGTAGTCCCACTCCTGGGCAAAGAGGTTGGCGAGTGTGGTCTTGCCGGTGGAGAAGGAACCTACGAAGGCGATTTTCATGGCGCCAGTGTGACCGCCACACCGACCGGCAGCCAACGGGCCCGGGCCCGAGCGGTCCCCTGAGCGGCGTTCCGGGCCCGAGCGGCCCCCTGAGCGGGGTTCTGCGATTACCCTGCGCCCGGGACGGGCAGAGATGAACCCGAACTGACACCGACGACGAAGGAGCAGGCTATGGCCGACGACGACAACGACACGAGCACCGATGACGACAACGGTGACGAAAAGGGCAGCGACGGCATCGACGCCGGCGAAGGCCGCGGCGCAGAGGTAGGCGGAGGCACGGTCGAGGAGAAGGAGGTCAACGAGGACACCAAGGACGAGCAGGCCCCCCTCTCCGGTGCGCTCCCCGGCCCCGTCGACCCGCCGGGCAGCTCTACCCAGGACTGACCCCCGCCGGCCGCACGGAGCCGTTGTCGGCTGACGGTACCGTTGCCGCATGGACGAATCCCCCCCGCCCCGTGAGGCGCTCCGGCTGCTCACCGTGCACGCCCACCCCGACGATGAGGCGTCGAAAGGGGCTGCCACCGTGGCTCGCTACCACGCCGAGGGCGTGCGGTGCGTCCTGGTGTGCTGCACCGGCGGCGAGGCGGGAGACATCCTCAACCCGGCCATGGACCGCCCCGAGGTGCGCGAGCGCCTCCACGAGGTTCGCATGGAGGAACTGGCCCGGTCGGCAGCGGTCATCGGCTATGACGAGGTGGTGCTCCTCGGCTACCGCGACTCGGGGATGCCCGACATGCCCGAGAACGCCGATCCCCGCTGCTTCGCCCGGGCGCCGATGGACGAGGCCGTGGGTCGCCTGGTGGAGGTCATACGCCGGGAGCGTCCGCAGGTGGTCGTCACCTACGCCGACGACCAGGAGGGCTATCCCCACCCCGATCACCTCCGGGTGCACGACATCACCCTGCCGGCGTTCGACGCCGCCGGCGACCCCGACGCCTTTCCCGATGCCGGGCCTCCCTGGCAGCCTCTCAAGCTGTACTACGTGGCTTGGTCGCGGGCCCGGATCCTGGCCATGCACCAGAAGTTCGTCGATCTGGGCCTCACCTCGCCGTTCGACGACAAGTGGTTCGAGCGACCGGACCACGACCATCGCATCACCACCCGGCTCGACGTCACCGACCACGACGACGTGCGCCGGGCCGCTCTGATCGCCCATGCGACCCAGATCGACCCCGAGTCACCGTTCTGGTTCGGTCTGCCGCCCGGCGTGGTCGCCTACGGCTACGACGACTACATCCTGGCCCGGAGCCTGGTCGACACCGCCGCTCTCGAGGACGACCTGTTCGCCGGGGTACGCGACCGCGTCGCGGCTGACGATGGCTTCGGCTGACGACGTTTCCCGCTGACGACGACAGCGCGCCGCTACCATCGGCCGGACCGGAACGACCTGCGAGGATGCCAATGCCCAAGTACCTGACCCAGGAATGGCTCGACGTCCAGAGGGAGATGGCCCAGAGCTTCCCCGAACGTGAGGGGGCCACGGCCCGGATGCAGTACCACGTCACCGCCGGGCCCGACGGGGACATCCGGTACTACTGGGTCCTGGAGAAGGGCAAGCTCCTGGAAGCCGCGCTGGGCGAGGATGCCGACGCCGACTTCACCCTCACCCTGTCGTGGGACGACAGCGTCAAGATGCAGAAGGGCGACCTCGACCCCAATGCCGCCTTCATGCAGGGCCGCATGAAGGTCACCGGGAACATGGGCAAGCTGATGAGCCTGCTGCCGCTGACCCAGAGCCCCGAGTACAAGGCCATCCAGGAGGAGATCCGCCAGGTGACCGACTACTGACGCCCTGCGGGCCCCCTTGCCGGTGAGGGCAACGTTTGCGAACATGTGTTCGTGAACGGTCACGCGTCGATCCTGCACGCCGATCTCGACGCCTTCTACGCCTCGGTCGAACAACGGGACGACCCCCGCCTGCGGGGCCGCCCGGTGATCGTGGGAGGCGGTGTCGTCCTGGCCGCCAGCTACGAGGCCAAGGCCTACGGCATACGCACGGCCATGGGCGGCGCGCTGGTCCGGCGGTTGTGCCCCTCGGCCATCGTGGTCGAACCCCGGATGTCCGCTTACGCCCAGGCCAGCAAAGCGGTGTTCGAGGTGTTCGCCGACACGACGCCATTGGTCGAGGGGTTGTCGATCGACGAGGCCTTTCTCGAGGTCGGCGGCCTCAGACGGGTCTCGGGCACGCCGAGGGAGATCGCCGTGCGGCTGCGCAGCGACGTCCTCGAACGAGTGGGCCTGCCCATCAGCGTCGGCGTGGCCCGGACCAAGTTCCTCGCCAAGGTGGCGAGCGCCGTGGCCAAGCCCGATGGCCTCCTGGTGGTCCCCTCGGCTGACGAGCTGACATTTCTGCACCCCCTCCCGGTCGAACGGCTCTGGGGCGTGGGGTCGGTGACGGCCGAACGGCTTCACCAGCGGGGGATCACCACCGTCGGCGAGGTCGCCCGCCTGGGCGAAGAGGTGCTCGTGTCGATGCTCGGCCGGGCCGCGGGCCGACACCTCCACGCCCTGGCTCACAACCACGATCCGCGCCCGGTGCGGGTCGGCCGCCGTCGGGGCTCCATCGGCTCGCAGCGTGCCCTCGGGCGGTCCCCCAGATCGTTCGAGGCCCTCGACGCCACCGTCGTCGCCCTGGTCGACCGCGTCACCCGCCGGATGCGAACCTCGGGGCGGGTCGGGCGCACGGTGGTGCTGCGGTTGCGGTTCGCCGACTTCTCCCGGGCCACGCGGTCGCACACCCTGGCCCAGGCCACGGCCCGGACCCGGACGGTCCTGGCCACGGTGAGGCTGCTGGTGACGACGGCCATGCCGATGATCGAGCGTCAGGGCCTCACCCTCGTCGGCGTTGCGGTGGCCAACCTCGACGACGACGGTGCCACCCAGCTCGTCCTGCCTTTCGACGGCCACGACGACGCTGCCCTCGATGACGTCCTCGACGACGTGCGTGACCGGTTCGGGTCCGGTGCGGTCACCAGGGCCGTGCTGCTCGGCCGCGACGAGGGCCTGTCGCCCCCGCTACTCGCCGATTGAAATTCAGCCGATCTGGTCGCCCGGGGCCCGGAACCCGTCGGTCTTGGCGAACGAGTCCGGCACCGGGTTCTGGCCGAGGACGAAGTTCAAGATGGCGGCGTGCTGCATCTCGACGGGCTGGATCGACGCGGCGATCTTGAGGGCGTTGTTGTTCTCGATGGCGCCGATGCCGTTGAGATAGGTGGCGGCGGCCACGTTCTCGAGGCCGAGGGCGAGCTTGGCCAGCGCGGTGACATCGGTGACCTGGGCGAAGGCTGGGTCGACGACGCCGTTCTTGACCGTGAGGTCGACGCCGGTGACGGGCTTCCTGCTGGCGTTGGTGAGGACGCTGTTCCAGGCCGCGGCGTGGTCGGCGTGCTGGGCCTTCGCCGTGGCCGCGAACGTGGCCACCGCGGGGGGGACGGTCCCCAACTTCCCGGCCGTGGCGGCATCGAGGCCGGCCTGGTAGGTGCCCACGGCCAGGTTCTCCAGCGAGGCGGCCAGCGCGGCGATGGCGAAGTCGCCGGTGAGCTGGGTGTCCCCCGGCCGGTCGGTGGGCGTCGGGCTCGTGACGGACTTGTTGCTGGTGGCGCTGCTGCAGGAGGCCAAGGCCAGGGCCCCGAGCGAGGCGCTTCCGCCCACCAGGAACCGGCGACGGCTCGTGCGCGCCCGACCGAAGTCGGCCGCACCGGCGCGCAGGTCCTCGGCCCACTGGCCGGCGGCGGCGTGCATGGCCGGCAGCGTGGCGTGGTGCATCTCGTCGAGATCAGACGTGAGCTGGACCAGTTCGGCCTCGCTGATCGCCATCACCGCCGGGCGTCGGTTCCTCCTGAACATCACTTGATCGCTCCCTCGCCGGCGGGGCGAGCCATGTCGGTCTTCTGGAAGGAGTCGGGAAAGCCCACCTTGCCGGCGGCATCGGGAAGGTTGGCCACGTTGCCGGGGTCGAGATTGATCAGGTCGGGCCTGGAAGCCTTGAGCAGGGCCTGCACGGCGAGGAGGACGGCCACGTGCTGGGCCTCGACCCCCATGATGCTGGCCGTGACCATCTTGGCGTTGGGATCCGCCAGCGCGGCCACGTTGTTCTGATAGGTCTCGGTGGCACCGGTCTCCAGGGTGATGGCCAGGTCGACCACCTTGCCGGCGTCGGTGAGGGTGGGCTTGGCCTTGTTGACCACGTCGACGAGCACGGGGTCGGGATTGGGCTGGAGCTTGCCCCCGAGCTTGGTGACGGCGTCGTTGAAGGCCTTGGCGTGGTCGGCGTGCTGGCCCTTGGTGGTGGTGACGAAGGCCTTGACAGTGGCGTTGGCGCCGTCGCCTCCGATGAAGGGCAGCGTGAGCGCGGTGTCGTAGGTGGCGACGGCCAGGTTCTCGAGAGCGGCCGAGGTCTGGAGCATCTGCACGTCGAGGGCCTGGTCGGCGAAGGCCGGCGTCTCGAGCAGGCGCAGGAGGGCCCCCCCGAAGCCGTAGGCCGCCAGGGCCCCTCCGGCGAGAAGGCTGGTGCGCATCAGCCGGCGGCGTTCGCTTCGGAACTGACCAGTCTCGTCGGGGTCGAAGCCACCACCTGCCCGCCGCTCACGACCCAGCTCCACCAACTCGGCAAGGGGCTCTCTGGTGGCGACCATGGCACCGGACTGGATGTCCTGGGACTCCTCGAGGAGGTCCCTCAGGGCCCGGTCGTCAAGAGCTGGTTCTTCAACAGCCAAGGGGTACAACCTCCCGCGTCGTCAGCGATCCTACGGGCCTAAGCCGAGACCTGGATGAACCCGTGGGGCATGAAGCCATGGACCTCGCACTTGAACTCGAAGCGACCGGGCGCCGTGACCTTGACCGTCTTGGCCCCGGTGGCGAAGCGGCCGGTCGTGAAAGAGCCATCCACGGCGGTGAGGGTGTGATCGGTTCCGTCGGCGTTGGTGACGGTGATGGTGTCGCCGACCTTGGCCCGCAGCTCCGGGGGTTGGAAGGCGAACCCCTTGATGGTGATCGCCGTGCCGTCCACCGGCGTCGGTGCCGCGACCGAGGTGGCCGGCGCCGCCGAACCCGGTGCGTCCGAGCTCGACGGCGGGGCGGTCTTCGACGCGGACGACGAGCATCCGGCCACGACCATTCCCGCTCCTACAACCAGTGCGGTCAACCGCACTGGGGGTTGACTCAGGCGTCGCAACACAGGTGGCTCTCCGGAGGGATCGAGGGTAGGCGGGGGACACGGTATCGCCCGTCACGGTCCGGGGACCCATCCAGGGTGCCTCTCGGCGCCGAAGAGGCAACACTGTGGCTGCCATGTCTTTGAGCGAAGCGAGCGACGCCACCCTGGTCGTAGCCATCGGCCGGTGGCGCCAGGACGCGCTGGCCGAGGCCTACCGCCGCCACGCAGGTGCCGCCTTCGCTCTGGCTCGCCGGCTGCTGGCCGACCGCCAGTTGGCCGAAGAGGTACTGCAAGAGGTCTTCCTGCGGCTCTGGAACCAACCGGACCGCTTCGATTCCGAGCGGGGAAGCCTCCGCTCGTACCTGCTGACCCAGACCCACGGCCGCGCCGTCGACCTTCTCCGGTCGGAGACCTCGCGACGACGTCGCGAGGAGCGCGAAGCCCGGGAGACGGCCGAGCACGGCACCGACATCGAGCGCGAGGTCATGGACATGGCTGTGTCCGAACAGGTTCAGGACGTGGTTGCCGCCCTCCCCGTCGACGAGCGAAAGGCCATCGAGTTGGCCTATTTCGGCGGGCACACGTACCGCCAGGTCGCCGTCCTTCTCGACGAGCCCGAGGGTACCGTGAAGAGCAGGATCAGATCGGGGTTGCGCAAGATGCGCGTCTCCATGATCGAGGCAGGGGTGAGCGTGTCGTGGGCCGAGAGTTGAGTCACGCCGACGCCGGCGAGCTGCTTGGGGTGTACGCCCTCGATGCCCTCGATCCCGACGAGCGCGTGGCCGTCGAGGCCCACGCCGCCGAGTGCGGGGCGTGCCAGGCCGAGATCACCCAGCACAGAGAAGTGGCCGCCTTCCTCGCCCCGAGCTGGACGCCGCCACCCGAGGGCCTGTGGGACCGCATCGTCGGAAGTCTCGACGAGACACCGCCGCCGCTCGAGATGCCGCCCGCCCCTGTCGCGCCCGTCGCCCCCGTGATCCCTCTCGGGCGCTCGTCCCGGCGCTCCCGCCCAATGGCCGCCGTGGCCGCGATGGTCGCGGTGGCAGCAGTGGCGGTCGTCGCCGTGCTCGGCCTCAAGGTGCTCGACGACGGCCGACGGATCGACCGCATGAACCAGCAGGCGCTGGGCACCGAGTTCGACCGCACCGTGAACGCCGCCTTGGCCGACCCCTCGGGCCGCCACATCAAGCTGCAGAGCGCCGACGGGGTGGTGGGGGCCGAAGCGGTCGTGCTTCCCGACGGCGCCGGCTTCCTCACCAACAAGCATCTGGGCGAGCTACCCCCCGATCGCACCTACCAGTTGTGGGCCCTGGTCGGAACCAGCCGGATCTCGGTGGGCGTGCTCGGACCCAAGGTCGCCTCCGTGGGGTTCAAGGCCCCGCCCACCGCCGCCGGCTTCGCCCTCACGGCCGAGCAGGCAGGCGGCGTGGTGGTCAGTACGAACAACCCCGTCGTCGTCGGCAAGATCTGACGCCGGCGGGCCGTCAACCGGTGCGCTGCACCGTCAACCGGTGCGCTGCAGCTCGCGCAGGGACCGGTAGCCGATCAGCACGGCACCGGCACGCTGAGCCACCGACCGGAGCGTGGAGCGCCCGGTGACCAGCTCGTGGTCGTCGACCCGGCCGGCCCAGTCGTCGGGGGCCAGGGCGCGTAGCTCGGCGGTGTCGATTGAAGGGTGGACGACGAGCTCGGTGAGGCCGGGTTCCAGCTCGGACAGGGCTCGCTCGACGGCCCGGCGGCTGCCGACGCCGGCAGCACGAACGAGATGGTCGGGCGACATGATGCCCTCGGCCTCGGCCAGCGCCCGGAACGGGAAGCCTACCGATCGTTCGGTGGACCCGGGCCCGAGGCGGAGGGGAAGGCCGAAGTCGGCGGCCAACTCGAGATAGACGTCGAAGAACTCCGGTCGCAGCTCCAGGGTGGCCATGTGGGAGTCGAGGTGGCTGACGTCGAAGCCCCAGTAGATGGCCCGTTCGACCTGGGCCCGGCACTCGCGCCGCACCTCGTCGAGGTCTGCGTGGTCCCACGCGTCCTGCACGGTGCGGGGGAACCCCCCGTCGCCGTCGAGCAGCGAAGGGGCGTGGGTGATAGGGCCCCACCGGAACAGATCGTGCTCAGCGTTCAGCGTGAGATGGACCCCGACGTCCTCACCCCGGTAGCGGGCGGCGGCGTCGCGGGCCCAGGGGCAGGGAACCATGAGGCTGGCGCTCGTGGCCACGCCCTCGCGTAGGGCCTCGTAGACACCCACGTTGGCGGCGTGCGAGGAGCCGAGATCGTCGCAGTTGACGATCAGCAGTCGGGCGTCGGGCGGATAGCCGAGTCGTTGGGCGACCGTGGTCACGAAGAACGACGGTAGCCCCCCGTGGGGTCGGGCTCAGCGGGCGCCTTTCGTCGGGTCGAGGGGCACAGCAGGGTCGCGGCACCGGCTCCACAGGCCCCGGTGGCCCTGGCGCGCCTCTGAGGCTGCGGCAACGAAGTCGTCGGCATGGGCCACGTTGGGTGGGAACGTGTACGGAAGAGCGAAACCCTCCCGAGCCAGGACGAGGTTGACGAACATGCCGTCGGGCTGGCGGTAGACGTAGGCCAGGAGGCGCTTGTAGCGGTCGCGCAACTCGGCGTCGCGTTCGAGGCGGACCGTCGTCTCGACCGGCAACAGGGCCTTGGTCCGGGCCGACGCCTCGAGGGCGAAGCATTGGACAGGTGTGTTCGGTTTCACCGACTCGGGCGTGTCGATGCCGATGAGCCGAACGCGTTCCTGGCGTCCGGCGGCCTTGACGATGATCGTGTCCCCGTCGACCACCCGCACCACGCTGGCCAGGCCGGCCGCGCCGGACCCTGCGGCGCCGGAGCCAGCGGTAGGCGATGCCGCCCCGGTCCGACCACAGGCGGTGAATGCCATGCCGGCGGAGAGCGCCATGGCGCAGGCCATGGCTGGCGCCACGACCAGGGGGCGAAGACGCACGGGGGACCTCCCGGAACGACCAGATGGGTGACGAGGAGGCGGCCCCAGCCGCGATGTGGACGGATGCCCGGGTGGAGGCTACCGAATCTCGGAAGGCCGGGGTCGAACGACCGGCGTCACGCCGCCTGCGCGGACGCCTTCTGCAGGGCCCGGCGAGCCTGCTCCAGGCCTCGACGGCCGATCTCACGGGTGTGGTCGTCGAGCTCCCAGGCGCGTTCGTCGGTGTCGACCAGAGTCAGCTGCTGTTCCATGTCTCAAGGATGACAGGGGGGTGTGACAGTGAGACCCGGCGGGTATGAGGCTGTTCCGCGGCGCGTCTCGACTAGAGTGGGCCTCCGAGCTACAGGACCGTGCCGGTTGTGACGATCGTGTTTCCGAGCAGAAGATGCGGAACACCTTGGACCCACCGGGCGTTGGAGACAATGATGAGCGAGACACTCGAAAGCGACGCAATCAACCAGGCGCTGGAGATCATTGACCGGAGCCTGGGCACGCTGCACACGCGAGAGCTGGTATCGGCGTCTGAGATGTCCGACCTGCTCCTCGACATGCGCTCGCTCCTGGCCACCGATGTGGCCGAGCTCGAGCGGGCCGGGGTCAGCTAGCCCGAGTCGTCGCTTCCGCTTCCGTCGCCGTGATCTGCGGCCCAGGCGGCGTGAGGGGTATCAGGTGGCGGATGGCCAGACCCGTGACCACCCCTACGGCAACACCGGCGGCCACGTCTGATGCGTGGTGGATCCTGACGTAGACGCGGCTACCGGCGATCACGGCGGCGACACCCCAGTAGAGCGGCCACAACGGGTCGTCCTCTGACAGCAGGACCGCAGCCGTGAACGACGAGGTGGCGTGCCCGCTGGGGAAGCTGCTGGTCAGCGGGCGACGCAGCCCCCGGGGCCGGTGGACGTCCCACGGGGGCCGGGTACGGCGGAACATCGACTTGATGACGGCGTTGACCATGAACGACTCGGCCACCAGGCCCCCCCCCAGGCGCAGGGCGGCCCGCTCATCGCTCTTGTGCGAACGCAGTCCTCGGAGGCAGCCGAGGATGATCCAGGCCAGGCTGAAATCGCCGAGCTCGGACGCGGAGTAGAAGAGATGATCGGCCGCCGGTGTGCCCCGGAGGCGGTCGAACCCCGTCTCGGCACAGGCGTCGAACCGGCGGATGAGGCTCCTCGTCCCGGAAAAGGATCTGGGGGCCCCAGGAAGGGCTCGGGGGGTTCCGGAAAAGGGTCGGGCCACGGCGCCGACGGTAGTGGCTGTGGGCGGGCGGTCAGCCTGCAGCTACGAGATCGCGGGCCCGGGCAGGGTCACCGCCGAAGGCCGGGCAGTAGTCGCGGAAGGCGCACCAGTCGCAGAGGCGGGACGGGTGCGGTCGGAAGTCGTCGCGATCACAGGCCGTCTCCACCGCCTTCCAGATAGCCAGGGCCCGCTTCTCCATGGCCCGGATGGACTGATCGGACGGCTGGGCCACGATGGCCACCGGCTTGCTCAGGTAGAGCAACTGGATGCGCACCGGGCGGGTGCCGAGAAGCTGCTCGCACAGGAAGGCGTAGAAGTGCACACCCCCCAGGCGGCTCTGTTCGTGCACAACTCCGGGCACCTTCCCCGTCTTGTAGTCGGTGACCACGAGACCGCCATCGGCGTCGAGGTCGAGTCGGTCGATGACCCCGCGCAGCGTGAGCGAGCCCAGGGCAACCTCGAGTCGTAGCTCCAAGCCGATGGGGTGCACGTGCCTGGGGTCTTCGAGCTCGAAATAGCGACGGACCAGGACCTCGGCCTCCCGGGCGAACAGGTCCTCGGCCTCGCCGTCGAGGTGGAGGCCGACGAACTCGGGATCAGACGCCATCTCCTGGCGGGCGGTGCCCAGGCAGGTCAGCGCCGTGGCCAGGGTGCGCCGCGACGGCGCCTCGCAGAAGAGCAGCTCGAGAGCCCGGTGCACGAGTGTGCCCTTGGTGGCCCACGGCGACGGAGGTTCAGGCAGCCGGTCGATGGCCGAAAATCGGAACGCGAGGGCACAGTCCTTGAACGACGCCACCTTCGACGGCGTGAGCGAGACGGGCAGGGGCAGGACCATCGACCCACCGTATTACAAGCGTGTGACACTGCACCGTCTCTCTGTGCGGCGCCAGGGACGTGATCGGCGGGCGGCGGTCAGTGGCCGCGGTACCGTGCCACGGCAAAAGCGAGGGAGGGACCACGGCCACGAGCGAGCCAGAGTCGGCGGAGGAGGCCAACCTGGCGTTCTACGCGGCCTTCGAGGCCCGGGACCTCGAATCCATGTCCCGGCTGTGGGAGCACGCCGATCGGGTCGTGTGCACCCATCCGGGCTGGGCCGTCCTGCGGGGTTGGGGCCAGGTCGCGGCGTCGTTCTTCGCCCTCTTCCAGAACGACCAGCACCTGCAGTTCATCCTGACCAACATCTCGGCCCAGAGCGTGGGTGACGTGGCGTGGGTCTCGGTGGACGAGAACATCCTGGCCGAGGCCCAACCGGCGACGACGGTGGCCGCTCTGAACATCTTCGTGCGAACCCGGGAGGGCCACTGGCGGATGGTCGCCCACCACGCATCGCCGGTCACCGCCGACGCCGACCTGGCCGACGCCGACGGACCCGACGACGACGATTCGTGACGCCCCCTGGGCCCGAGCGGCCCCCTGAGCGGGGGGACTGGGCCCGAGCGGCCCCCTGAGCGGGGTGGTGGTGTCACCCTTGGAGAAGGCTGACCAGCTCGGCCGCATTGTCGACGCCGTAGTCGCGGTAGCAGTTGTTCATGAGGAGGTGGACCTCCCGGGCCGACGCCGCCAGCTCCCGCACCTTGGGCAGCCATTCGCGCAGCTCGGCCGTGTCGTAGTGGTACCGGAAGCGCTCGGCCGCACTGGGCACCGGGCCCTCCCAGGTCTCGGCATTGCGACCGTGGAAGCGCACGACAGCAAGATCGGCGGTGGTCGCCACCACCGGGGGAACCGATGAGGCGAACCCGGCGGGCTCGTCTACGCACACGAAGGTGAGACCGAGCGACTCCAAAAACCCGAGGGTCGACTCGCACTCGTTGCCTTCGAGCCAACGCCCGTGGCGGAACTCGACGGAGAGCCGGAAGTCGGGCAGGCGTCGGGCGGCCCGGCGGATCTCCTCCCGGTTCGCTTCCTTGGGCCCGAACCACCGGGGGTACTGGAGCAGCACCGCACCCAGGCGCCCGGCCGAGTGCAACGGCATCAGCGAGTGCCGGAACCGGTCCCACGCCTCGTCGACGACGTCGGGAGCGAGGTGCTTGGCGTAGAGGCGGCGCTTGTCACGGTGCTCGGGGGGGACCTCACCCTGCAGATCGGGCCACAGCGAGTGGGGGAAGGTCGGATGGCCGGTGAGCAACGACCACGCCTTGACGTTGAAGGTGAAGCCCTCGGGCGTGCGCTGCACCCACGAGCCGCTCAGCTCCGGGGTCGGGGGGAAGTAATAGGTGCTGTCCACCTCCACGACGGGGAACCGGCTGGCGTAGTGGGCCAGGCGCTGGGCCGCGGTCATCGACCGCCGCGGGTACCAATCGGTCTCTTTGACCAGGGTGGCGTCGGTCCACGAACACGTGCCCACCAGGATCCGGCAACCGCCGACATCGAGCACGGGGCCCAGCCCGTTCTCCTCGTCGGCCATCACTCGGAACGGTAGCGAGTGGCGAACGCCGGGCTCAGCCGTTCGGGGCGACGGGTCCCCCGCGGGCGAGGCTGTCGGCGAAGGCCTTGGCCACCGCCTCGTGGCCGGCGGTGCTGGGGTGGAAGCCGTCCTTGCTCACCAGCGCCGTCGCCGTCCCCTCCTGGCGGGCGGCCAGCCCCACGGCATTGAGATCGACGAGGCTCGCACCTTCTTGGGCCACCACACGGGCCGTGGCCGCGTTGTAGGCGTCGACGATGCGGTTGAGGGCTCGGGGGCCGGGAATGTCCGACGCCCCTCCGCACGGGCCAGCGTCGGTGCCGGAGCGGCACGACAGGTAGGCGGGCAGCTCGTCGAGCGGTGGGACGTTGGCCACCAGGACGCGCGTGGTGGCGTTGGCCCGCAGACTGTGGACGAGGGCGGCCAGGTCCCGCTCGAAGTCCGACACGGCGACGCCGGCGACGATGTCGTTGACGTTGAGCCAGACGGTGGCCAGGGCGGGGTGGACCGTCAACGCCTGGGGGAGCTCGTCGCGGAGGGCCTGGGCCACGGTCGCCCCGGGGATGCCCATGTTCACGAACACGGCGGAGGGGGGCAGGGCGGTGCGGAACAGGACCCGGGGCCAACTGTCGCGCAGCGGCTGGTCGGCGCCGAACCCGACCGTCTCGCTGGCCCCCACGGCGACGTAGACCACGGGCGGCCCGGTGGGGGCAGCGGCCGCCGGCAACCCCCGGCGCGAGGGTGACGAGCAGGCGGCCACCACGAGGGCGACCACCACGACGGCAAGGCAAATGACGGAATCGCGGCTCCGTGCCCGAACGGAATCGCGGCTCCGTGCCCGAACGGGCATTCCGTTCATGCCGCCTCCATGGCTTCGCGGGCGGGCATGCGGGCGGCCCGGCGGGCGGGGAGGGCGCCGGCGGCGAGGGCGAGCAACGTCGACCCGAAGATCGACGCCACGATGATGGGGACGGGCAGGCCGAGGGTCACGCCGGCCAGGCCCTGGTCGGCCAGGTAGCGGTTGACGATCTGGCTCACCCCGAACGCCGTCCCGAATCCGGCGGCAGTGCCGAGCACTCCGCCGGTGAACCCGAGGACCGACGCGTCGAGGAGGAACACTCGCATCACGTCTCGGTCGCGCGCCCCGATGGCCTTGAGGACGCCGATCTCCCGCCGCCGCTCCCGGACGGCGGCGAGCAGGGCGTTGGTGATGCCGAGCGAGGCGATGACCAGGGCGATGAGGCCGATGGCCCCCAGCACGATCTCGACCACCCGCAGGTATCGTTGCACGGACGCGATCAGGTTCTCGGGCGCGGTCGTGGCGAACCCGATGTCGGTGATGGATTTGCGCACCCCGGTGATCTTGTCGATCCCCTTGGCCACGACGAACAGCCCGGTATAGGGCGAGGTGGGTATCTCCAACCGGCCTCCTCCGATGCCACCGGCCGCTGTCCACTGCCGGGCCAGGCGGGACTCCTCGATGGACCCGAAGATCTGGCCCGGAGCCGCCTCCTGGGCCACGACGCCGACGATTGTGGCCTTCACCCACCGGCCTCGAACGCGTGGTTGACCCCCGCTGTCGAAGAAGCGGGGCGCCCCCATGTCGATCTCCGTGCCGACGACGGCAGCGGCTTGGGCCTTGGTCAAGCCGAGGCGTTCCAGGTACCCCTGGGTGACGTTCACCTCGACCAGAGTCCCGGCGGCGGGAAGTCGCCCGGCCAGCAGCGTGACGGGCAGTTGGTCGGCCCGGGCCAGGTCGACGCCCACCAGGGTGTCGCCGAAGGGGTCAGGGGAGGGGATCCCGGTGCTGTTGGCCGGGTCCACCGAGGTCGTGGGCGCGGCGTCACCCTGCGCCCCCGGGCGGATGGTGGTCGGTGGGGGAGCGGGGAGGCGGGCGAGCACGTCGCCCTTGACGGGAGGATCGGGGGCCACGACCAGCATCTGGCTGGAGACGATGGGCACGACCGATCCCACGTCGCGCAGCCGGGCGATGCGAGTGCGGGTGGCCTCGTCGAGATCCTTGGGAGGGCCCGGTCTGGCCTCGTCGTTGTCGAGCTGGGAAGGGTCGGGCTCAGCGGCGGTGACCTTGATCCCGGCCAGCGGCCCGCCGTCGGCCAGCTGCTTGAGGACCCGGGTGCGGGCCGTGCCGGCGATGATGATGAGGGCGGTGAGCAGGGTCGCGGCCAGGGCCACGGCCAACACGGTGAGAATCGAGTGGCCGAAGCGACGGCGCAGGTTCTTGACCGCCAGGACGGCCGCGTCCCGCCAGCTCACGGACGTGCTGCTCCGGGCTGGAGGGCCATGCCCTCCCGGCCTGCCACCTCCTCGTCGGTCGGCACCACCCGCCCGTCTTCGATGCGCAGGTGCTGTTCGGCCCGGGCGGCCAGGGCTCGACTGTGGGTGACGACGACCAGGGTGCAACCGTGTTCGAACCGCAGGGTCTCGAGGAGGTCGACGACCATGGCCGCCGCCTCCTCGTCCAGGTTTCCGGTGGGCTCGTCGGCCAGGAGGAGCCGGGGCCGGTTGACCAGGGCCCGGGCTATCGCCACTCGCTGGCGCTCGCCACCTGACAGCTCGGCCGGGCGGTGTCCGGCCCGGGGCGCCAGGCCCAGCGAGTCGAGGACCTCGGCCGTGCGCGCCCGCCGCCGGCGGGAGGAGAGCCCCGACAGGGTGGCGGCCAGCTCGACGTTCTCGGCCGCGGTGAGGGTGTCGAGAAGGCCGAAGTGCTGGAACACGAATCCCACCGTGGCCCGGCGGTAGGCAGCCAGGGCATCGCCGGTGAGGCCGGCGATGTCGTGGCCGCCGACCTCGACGCGTCCGGCCTGGGCCCGTTCCAATCCGCCGAGGATGGCCAGCAACGTGGTCTTGCCCGCCCCCGACGAGCCGGTGACGGCCGCGTAGCCGCTGGCGGCCACGGTCATGTCCACCCCGTCGAGCACGCGGAGCTGGCCGGCGGCCGAACGGTAGCCGTGGTGCAGGCCGCGGACCTCGATGCTGGCGCCTCGCTCCGACGAAGGAGTCTGCGCAGTCACCTCACCACTCTGGCCCAGCCACGGGACATTTCCGCCGCGGCTCAGGTCACAGGCGGGGCGGCACCCGACGAGTCACGCCCTCGAGGGCGGCCAGGGCCAGGGCCAGGCGGGAGTGGGGGATGTCCCCGGCGACGGCACGGGCGTCGGCCATGGTGTCGACGTCGCGCAGGGCCGGGAGCTCTGCGACCTGCAGGCCCAGGTCGGCCAAGCGCTGCCGCTGGGCTGTGAGGGTGAGGGCGTTGCTCATGGGGACGCCCTCCACGGCGCGGGGATCTGCGCACCGGAGGCCCAGGGCCCAGTACCCGGAGTCGTCGGTGGGACCGATCACCGCATCGATGCCGGGTTCGCTCAGGGTGGACAGCGCCAGGCCGAGCAGCTGGGGCGTGACCTGGGGCGTGTCGGCGGCGATGGCCACCGCCGGCGCCCCGGCATCGGCGAAGGCGGCGGCCAGGCGTTCGTCGAGGCCGTTGCCGCGCTGGGCGACCAGACCGAAACCGGGCGGGAGCCAGTCACCGGGGTCACCGTCGAGGGCGACCGCTCGCCACGCCGCAGGAGTGGCCGCCACTGCGGCCAGGGTGTCGCCCAGGAGGGCCATGGCCAGGGCGGCGGCCTCCTCGGGAGTGCAGGGGGGGCACAGCCGGGTCTTCACCCTGCCGGCCACGGGCTCTTTGGCCATGACGATGATGCCCGCCCACCCTGGTGCTCGCGGTGGCCCTGACGCTCCCCTCACCGGAGCACGGCAGACATGTCCCGGATGGCCCGCAGCGTGCCACCGACCGTGCCGGTCACTTTGGAGCGGCCACTGCGGCACCGGTAGGTCACCGGCACCTCGGTGATGGACCATCCGGCATCGGCGGCCCGCAGCACCATCTCGAGGGGCCAACCCGACCGGCGGTCCTGGAGCCCCAGGTCGACGAGCGGCGCCCGGTGGGCGGCCCGCATGGGACCGAGGTCGCGCAGTCGCAGGCCCGTCCGGCGCCGTAGCTCCAGGGTCAGGACGCGGTTGGCCACCCGGGCGTGCAGCGGCCAAGCTCCGCGCTCGGCCTTCCGCCCACCCAGGCAGAGGTCGGACCGACCGGTGCGAACGGGGTCGGCCACCTTCTCCAGATCGGCAGGGTCGAACGAGCCGTCGCAGTCCATGAAGCACACCACGTCGTCGTCGGCCGTCATCAGTCCCGTCCAACACGCAGCCCCGAACCCCTTCCGGGCCTCGACCACCACCTGGGCCCCTAGCGACGCAGCCACCTCGGCCGACCCGTCGGTGGAGCCGTTGTCGACCACGATGGGCCGGTACCCCGGCGGCATTCGACCCAGCACCCAGGGGAGGGCCTCGACCTCGTCGAGCACCGGCAGCACGACGTCTGGCATGGCGCAACGCTAAGCCATGCCCCGCCGGCCACACGCCCCGCCGGCCACGCGCCCCGCCGGCCACGCGCCTGCCAACGAAAGAGGCGGCTACCGCAGGGTCAGGACGAGAACTGCTCCACCAGGATGCGCTCGTGGAAGTCACGGTGGGGATCGGAGAGCAACTCGATGCCCATGCTGGGGTCCTCGCGGATGTCGACGTCGACCACGTTGCGCACCTCGACCTGATCGGCCACGGCACTGACCGGGCGCTTCCACCGTTCGAGCACCTCGAGCTTGATTTCGACGTTGGAGGGAAGCAGTGCCCCCCGCCACCCACGGGGTCGGAACGGACTGACGGGCGTCAGGGCCAACAAGGGGGCGCGGAGGGGCACGATCGGCCCGTTGGCCGACAGGTTGTAGGCGGTGCTGCCCGCCGGCGTCGCCAGCATGAGGCCGTCGCAGACCAGTTCGGGGAGACGGACCACGTTGTTGACGCTGATCCGGATCGTCGCCGCCTGACGGCTCTGGCGAAGGAGCGACACCTCGTTGATGGCCAGGGCCTCGACGGTGGTGCCGTTCTCGCTGCGCGCCGTCATGGCCAAGGGGTACAAGGTGGCCCGTTCCGCCCTCATGACCCGGTCGAACAGCCCCTCGGTACGGAACTCGTTCATCAAGAACCCGACGTTGCCCCGGTTCATGCCGAAGAACGGCCGGCCCGTCCGCAAGAAACGGTGCATGGTCTCGAGCATGAACCCGTCACCCCCCAGGGCGACGATGACGTCGGCTTCCTCGGGACCGACCGACCGATGAAGTTGGCACAGCTCGACGAGGGCTGCTTGGGCGAGTGGAGCGGCACTGGCGACGAAGCAGATGTTGTCGACCCGGCGCCGGACGGGCGGGGGTGGAGGTGGAGGTGTTGTGGCCTGGGGCGGGGTCACCTCGTCCCCGCCCGAAGGGCCACTGGGCTCGATGTTCGTGTCGACGCGTGAGGTGGGACGCGCCAGGGGCCCCGGCTCCTGCGCACTCATCCGGCGGGGGGGCGACGGCGAGCACGAACCCCGGCACCGTCACTTCGACCGGGAACCCCGCACGTCTCCGTTCCCATACCTGCGCCTCCTCGAATTCGCACCGATGGTAACCCGCCCACCACGAGAAGGACCGCGGCAACGGTCGCCGGAAAGCGTCTCGCCCAGCCCTTCCCTGAAGGCCGCGCCGTGACTAGTGTTCGCAGCAATCACATTCAACGCCATCGGATGGTCGATGGCGACATGGCGTTCAACAGGGGTTGGTAGCAGCCGTGAACCTCGATGAAATGGTGTTGCGGGTGTGCCCCGGCAATGGCGTCATCGCCCGCTTCGGGGGTGCCGTTCTCGCCATCATGGAGCCCGACGCCTCGCAGGACCCCATGGTCGACGAGATCCTCCGGGTGGTCGAGGAGTGCGTCGGCCGGACGGCGCTGCCGGGACGGTCAGTGAGCCGCCAGCTGGCCGCCATGATCTCCCAGGCCGAGCCTGAGCAGGTCCCCTCGTTCGCCGCCCTGGCCCAGGTCGAGGGCGGACTGGCCATCTTGATGCACGGCTCGATCGAAGCGACCGTGTCCGGGCCCGGTGGCGGGGAGCTGCTCTCCGGGCGACAGGCGGCCAGCTGGGTCGACCGGATCATCGAGACGGCCATCGACAGCGTCGTCGTCGGATCGCCGGGGGACGGGACGGTGGTGCCCGACGAGCGCACCCAGCTGTTGGGTGGTGTGGTTCCGGGAGGCGGGCTCTCGCTCGTGGTCGCGGGGGCGACAGTTGACGCCGGTCCCGGCGAGGCCGTTGTCGTCGCTGACGAGGGGGCCAAGCCCACGGCCGGTGCCCCGCAGCCTGTGGCGTCCGAGCCGCTGCCCTCGTTGATCGGCGTACCCGAGCCTGGAGCTGGCGACGGCGACCACGCCGACATTGATGACGTCGACATTGATGACGCCGACATTGATGACGCCGACTTGGATGACGCCGACGCGGGTGATGCCGACGTGGGTGATGCCGACGTGGCTGACGTCGACGAATCGGACCAGGCGGAGTCGGATCTGGTCCAGGAGCCGGCGTTGGACGAGCCCGAAGCCCCGGCTGAGCCGGAGCTACCGGGTGAGTCGACAACCCTGGCTGAGCGTGAAGTGCCCGATGACCTGCAAGGGCTGTCTGAGGCCGACGTGGCGTTCTTGTCGTCCGACGAGCCCCAGGAGTCGCCCGAGCCGGTCATGCCAGGCCGCGCGACGGTCTCGCCACAGGCGCTGACTGCCGTCGTGCCCGAGCCGGGCCCGGCCGGGCAGGACGAGCCCGCACCGATCCCGGATGCACCGGATGACCGCAACGAGGCGAGCGGTCCGGTCATCAAGGGGGTCATCTGCGCTCGCGGCCATTTTGGCAATCCGTCCTCGGCCTATTGCTCGAAGTGCGGTACATCGATGGACCATCGCACCCTCAACCTGGTCGACGGCAACCGCCCGCCCCTCGGCGCCCTGGTGTTCGATGACGGGGCGACCTGCGCCCTCGATGGCGACTACGTCCTGGGCAGGGAGCCCGAACGGGACGAGACGGTCGTGTCGGGCACTGGCCGCCCATTGCTCGTGACCGACGAGGACCTGGAGATCTCTCGGATCCACGCCGGCGTGGTCCTCGACGGGTGGGATGTGACCATCGTCGACCTCGACTCGGCCAACGGAACGTTCATGTCGAACCCCGACGGGTCGTGGACCCGGCTCATCCCACACGTTCCCGTCGTGATGTCGCCAGGCATGCGGGTGCGCCTCGGCCAACGGACGATGCTCTTCGACTCGCCGGGCAGCCACTAGGCGTTGCCCAGGATGAGGCAAATGGTCCTTCCCCGATGAGGATCCTCGTCACCGGGGGGGCCGGGTTCATCGGGTCCCATGTGGTGGAAGCCCTGGTTGGGGCGGACTGGGACGTCCGGGTGCTCGACCTCACCGTCGACCCGGCAGGGCGGGAGCGGGCGGCGTCGGATCTCCACCCCAATGCCGAGTACGTCTGGGGCGACGTCCGTGACGCCGACGCCGTCGGGCGGGCGTGCCGGGGCGTCGATGCCGTCTCCCACCACGCGGCCAAGGTCGGCCTGGAAACGAGCATGGCCGACGTCAGCGACTACGTGGCTCACAACGATCTGGGCACGGCTGTGCTGCTGGGCGGACTCGACCGAGCCGGCTTCTCGGGCCGCCTGGTCCTGGCCAGCAGCATGGTCGTCTACGGCGAGGGACGCTACCGGTGCGAACAACACGGGCTGACCCGGCCGCTCCCTCGTCCGGTCGAGCGCCTGGCCGCAGGGATGTTCGAGCCCCAGTGCCCGACCTGCGGCCAGGCCCTCGTGGTGGAGACCATCGACGAAGATGTGGCCCTGGACCCTCGCAACGTCTACGCCGCGACCAAGGTGCATCAGGAGCACCTCTGCCAGGTCTTCGCCCGCCAGCGCGACCTACCCGTGACTGCCCTGCGCTACCACAACGTGTACGGGCCCCGGATGCCCCGTGACACCCCGTACGCGGGCGTGGCCGCCATCTTCCGGAGTGCCCTCGAGCGGGGCGAGGCGCCCCAGGTCTTCGAGGACGGTCTCCAGCAGCGCGACTTCGTCCATGTCACCGACGTGGCTCGGGCCAACCTGGCCGCCCTCACCGCCGACCCTCCTGCCCCGGGCGCGTTCAACGTGGCCAGCGGCAAGGCTCACACGGTGGGCGACATGGCCGAGGCCCTGGCCGATGCCTTCGGCCCGTCCGCTCCCCGGCCGCAGGTGACCGGCGCCTTCCGCCTCGGCGACGTCCGCCACATCCTGGCGTCGCCGGCCCGGGCCCGCTCCGTCCTGGGATTCGAGGCCCAGACCCATTTCGCCCAGGGAATGTCCGAGTTCGCCACTGCCCCCTTGCGTTAGCGAGGCGCCGGCGGGGCTGGGGCCCCCGCCGACACCGGCGGGGGTGGCCGGAGGCCTGGGTGCGTGCCGGAGGTGAAATAGGCGCCAGTGGATGTGAACATGCCCCGGTGCCAGCGGGTGGGCGTGCTCACCGCCGCCCGGGGGTAGTCCTCGAACAGCCATCGGGCGAAGTTGCGCCTCGTCCAGTCGTTGGTGCCGGCCAGGCGGATGGCCGCTCGCGCTCCCTTGCGGTGGCTGATGACCCTCGACAGCCTCATGGCCAGGCGGTGGTCGGCGAACAGGGAGCGTCCCACCTCGGCTTCGTACCGGCGCCCGGCCAGGACGGGCCGCGCCGGACCGGCCTCCTGCGCCGCCCGCGCCGCCAGTCGCCCGGTGAGCATGGCCTGGGCGATGCCTTCACCGGTGAGGGGATCGGTCGCGGCGGCGGCGTCGCCGACGAACAGGACCCGGCCGCCGGCGGCGGTCAACGGCATGTGCTCGACACGTGCCGGTATGGGCCACGCCTTGTGGGGCCCCTCGGGGCGGGCGGTGTCGCCCAGCACCCGGCGGATCTCCGGGCGACCGAGCAGGTCGGGCCACAGGCGCTTCATGTCGCGCACGGCGATTCCCCGGCCCCGCTGGATCCCGAATCCGACGTTGGCCCGCCCATCGGGGAGGGGGAACGACCAGGCATAGCCGGGCAGCAGGTCGGCCTCGAACCACACCCACAGGGCATCGGCGTCGGGGCCCACGTCGGAGAAGTACTGGCGGAAGGCGTGCCAGTCACCCAGGTAGCCGGGGATCTGGGCACCGAGGAGGTGACGCAGTGGGGACCAGGCCCCGTCGGCTCCGATGACGAACGGAGCCCGGACCACGCCGAGCCCCTCGACCTCGAGCTCGACGCCCCCGGCGTTGGGGACGGCCGACACCATGGCGTGACCGTCGTGGACCCGCGCGCCGGCGTCCCTGGCGGCGTCGAGGACAACCGCGTCGAGGGCGGCGCGGGGTGCGACGGCGGCGAACAACCCTCGGCCCGACGGTAGAGGCAGACGCACGGTGTAGCCCGACGGCGAGCACACCCGGGCCTCCTCGACGGCCTGCCAGCCCGGCACCGCCTCGGGTCGGACCCCCAGGTCCTCGAGCTCGCGGAGGGCGGCGACGGTGAGCCCTTCGCCCCAGCACTTGTCGCGGGGGAAGGTGGCCTTGTCGACGACGACGACGTCGCGCCCGGCCCGGGCCAGCACCGTGGCCGCGGTCGCGCCCGCCGGACCCCCGCCCACCACCACGACATCGACATCGAGCACCGCACCTCCACTGGCCACGGGACAACGATCGCACGAGTAGCCGGGTTCCGGGCCCGCCGGCCCGGGCGAAGCCCGAGAGGCAGTGCCGGGCCCGCCGGCCCGGGCGAAGCCCGAGAGGCAGTGCCGGGGCGGTGGCGGGCGGCGAGTAGGTTCTGATGGTGCCCAGAGCCCTTGTCACCGGTATTACCGGCCAGGATGGCCGTTACCTCGCCCAACTCCTCGTGGAGAAGGGGTACGACGTGGTCGGCATGGTGCGGGGCCAGGCCAACCCCAAGATCCAGATGGTCCAGGAGGAGACGCCCGGGCTCGAGCTCGTCGAGGGTGACCTCCAGGATCTGTCGTCGCTCATCGGCGTGGTGGAGCAGGTGCAGCCCGACGAGGTCTACAACCTGGGAGCCATCAGCTTCGTGGCCCTGTCGTTTCGCCAGCCCGAGCTCACCGCCGACATCACCGGCCTCGGTGTCCTGCGCATGCTCGAGGCCATCCGCGTTGTCGGCGGGTCGCGTGACAACAGCATCCGCTTCTACCAGGCGTCGTCGTCGGAGATGTTCGGCAAGGTCCGCGAGACGCCTCAGACCGAGCGCACCCCCTTCCACCCCCGCTCGCCCTACGGGGCGGCCAAGGTGTTCGGTCACTACACCACCATCAACTACCGCGAGGCCTACGGCCTGTTCGCAGCGTCGGGAATCTGCTTCAACCACGAGTCACCCCGGCGGGGACTCGAGTTCGTCACCCGCAAGGTCACCAACGCCGTGGCCCGCATCAAGCTCGGCTTGCAGGACAAGCTCGTCCTCGGAAATGTCGATGCCGCCCGCGACTGGGGTTTCGCCGGCGACTTCGCCGAGGCCATGTGGCTGATGCTCCAACAGGACGAGGCCGACGACTACGTGATCGCCACGGGCGAGACCCACACCGTGCGGGAGCTCCTCGAGCTGTCGTTCGAGTCCGCCGGACTGGGCCCGTGGCAGGACTATGTCGAACGCGACCCCCGGTTCGAGCGTCCGGCCGAGGTCGACGTGCTCACGGGCGACGCCACCAAGGCCCGCACCGACATGGGCTGGGTGCCCAAGGTGGGCTTCGGCGAGCTGGTCGACATGATGGTGCGTTCCGACCTGGTGTCCGAGGCCGCCCGTAGCCCCCGTCCGCCAGCCGGGTGACCCGAGTGGCGTGAGGCCGATCTGGTGGCCGCCGGCATCTCGTCGACCTGATCTGACCGGTCCGGCGAGCCGCCGTCTCCCGAAAGCGGAGAACCTCGTAAGGCGACGACACCACCGACCGACCGACCGACCGACCGACCGGGTCGGGCGCGGTGCCGGGCCGCGAGCCGCGCTGGCTGCTCAACCCGGTCCGACGACCCGGCGGGGCCGTCCTACCCCCGAGCGGACCGGAGAAATCCGCCCGCTCGCTAGGCGCCCACGGCCCGGAGCTGTCCGGGTGGGGCCACCGGATCGGTCAGCACGGCCTTCAGCCAACGGGCGGCGTCGTCGGCCGGCGCCGGACGCGCCCAGTTGTAGCCTTGGGCATAATCACAGCCGAACAGGGTGAGCGCTTCCAGCTGTTCGACCGTTTCCACCCCTTCGGCCACCACGCCCAGCCCAAAGGCGTGAGCCAGGCCGATCACGCTGGACACGATGGCACTGTCCTCGGGGTTGCGGCCCAGGCCGGCCACGAAGGACCGGTCGATCTTGAGGAAGTCGACGGGGAATCGGCGGAGGTAGCGCAGCGACGAGTACCCCGTGCCGAAGTCGTCGATGGCCAGGCCCACCCCGATGTCCTTGAGAGCCCGCAGCCGGGCGATGGTGGCGTCGGTGTCCGCCACCGTGACGCTCTCGGTGATCTCGAGCACTAGCGTCGCCGGGTCGATGCCGGATGCAGCCAGAGCCCCAGCCACCGCCATGGCCAGCCCGGCGTCGTGCAGTTGGCGGGCGGAAACGTTGACGGCCATGGTGAAACGCTGTCCGGCGTGGGCGTCGTTCCACGCGCGGGCCTGGCGGCAGGCCTGGCCGAGCACCCAGGCGCCGATCGGCACGATGAGGCCCGACTCCTCGGCCAGATCGATGAACTCACCGGGAAGGAGGAGCCCCAGGCGGGGATGATGCCAGCGCAGGAGCGCCTCGAAGCCGGTGACGGCACCGCTGACGATATCGATGATGGGCTGGTAGTGCACCTCGAGTTCGTGGCGTTCGAGGGCCCAGCCCAGGTCGGTGCGCAACTCGGACCGCTCCACTGCGGCGGTGCGCATGCGGGCTTCGAACACTTGGAAGCGGTCCTTGCCACAGGTCTTGGCCACGTACATGGCTGCATCGGCGTTGCCCAAGAGGTCGTCGACCGATGTCGTCGCTGCGCGGTCAGCGGTGCTGGCCACGGCCACGCCGATGCTGGCCCGTACCCGGACCTTGCGGTCCAGCACGTCGAAGGGCTCGGCCAAGTGGACGAGGACCCTCCGGGCAACGCGCTCACCGTCGGCCTCGTCGGCGTTCTCCAGGAGCATGGCGAACTCGTCGCCTCCGAAACGGGCCACGGTGTCGCCCGGGCGCACGCAGGACTTCAGGCGCCGGGCCACGTCCAGGAGCACCAGGTCGCCGGCGGCATGACCCATGGTGTCGTTGAGCGATTTGAAATCGTCGAGATCGAGGAACAGCACTGACAGCGACGATCCCACCCGGGTCTGACGGGCGATGGCGTGGTTGACCCGGTCGGTGAACAGGGCCCGGTTGGCCAGACCCGTCAGACCGTCGTGCCAGGCCTGGTTGCGCAACTCGGTCTCCAGCGCCACCCGCTCGCTCACGTCACGGGTGTTGAGCACCAGACCGCGTACACCGGGGTCGTCGATCAGATTGCGGACGGCCGTCTCCACGTGACGCCATGTTCCGTCGCGGTGATGGAGGCGGCACTGCACGAGAGTGCTGCCGCCGGGTTCCCCGGCGGCGACGGCGAGAAGCGCACCGACGTTGCCGGCGTCGTCGGGGTGCAGCCACGACGACAGGCTCCGCCCGACCAGCTCGGCGGCCTCGAAGCCGAACACCCGGCTCACCGACGAGCTCTGGTAGCTGATGGCGCCCGTGGCGTCGACGATGGTGACCACATCGGTCGAGTTGAGGGCCAGTGAGCGGTACCGGGCCTCGCTCCCAGCCACGTGCTCCAGGGCGGCCCCTGCCAGCGCGGCTACGAACTCGGCCAGCTGGACCTCCTCGTTGCCGAAGAGGCCGTCGACGTAGCGGTGGGTGACGGCGAAGCAGGCTACGACCCGGTCCTCACAGCGAATGGGTGCGCACAGCGACGAGCGGACACCGGACAACACCATGCTCTCGGTGACGTCACCGGTCTCACCCTCGCCTGACACCACCGGCGCGTTGGACTCCACTGCCCGGGCGACCAGGTTGGCGCTCACCTCGCCCAGGCCTTCGCCCGACACGGTGGTGAGGTCGGAGCCCTGGTCACCGACGGCGACCAGATGGCAGCGCTCGCCGCGCAGCACGGTGAGGGCGGCATGACGGACGGCTTCCCAGATGGCCTCCTGGGAGGGCGCCGCGGCGATGGTCCGGCTCACCTCGAGCAGGCTGGCGAAACGGTCGGTGAGGTCGAGGCTGGCGGGTTCACCGGCCCTCACCGCCCCGGCGCCGTCGCCGGTTCGAGGGAGGAGCAGGGCCACGTTGGCCTCGGCGTCGGCCACCGCGTCGGGGGTCTGGGCCCATCCCAGGGCTGCGCCCAGACGAGCCTGGGCCTCCGCCGTCAGGGCGTGCTCGAAGCGGGCTCCCTGCTCGTCGGCGACGGCCAGGCTGCGGGCCAGGAGACGGCGGGCTCTGCTCGGTCTTCCGTCCAGCGCGGCGACCAGGGCCCGCTCGCGCAGGGCATGGGGGAGGTTGTTGCGGTAGTGGCGGGCCAGGCGGTAGGCCCGGGCAGCCGCCTTGGTGGCCAGGGCCACGGCGCGCCTCCGGTTGGCGACAGCCACGGTGGGTACCGCCTCTGCCTGGCGGCGCCGGGCCGTGGCCAGCCACGGGTAGACCGGCATCACGTACTCCTGGCGCAGCCCGGCGCCGCGGATGATCTCCACGGCAGCCTCCAGGACCACGACGGCGTCGTCGACCAGTCCGGCACCGAGCAAGCGAACTGCCTCGGCCACGTGCACCTCGGTGGAGGTATGTGCGTCGTCGTTCCCCCGCGCCAGTTCGGTGGCTACCAGGCCGGCGGGGACCCGACCGCCGGATGCCTTCGACCACGCACTGAGGCTGATGCCGGCGGCGGCCGAGTCGCCGATGGCGGCCGCCGACTCGTAGAGGTGGCGGGCCAGCTCGACGGCCTTGTCCAGCTCTCCGAGCCGGTAGTGGGAGTAGGCCAGATGCCACGCCGCGGTGTGCTCCTCCCAGCGGTCGCCCGTGCGCTGGAGGAGGCGGATGGCCTCCCGGCAGGTGTCGATACACTCCCGGTAGCGCGACGCCGCGTAGAGGACGACACCGTAGAAGTGCAGCGACTGGCCTTGTCCCCACAGGTCGCCGTGATCCTGGCGAATGGCCAGGGAGCGCCTGGAGTAGGCGATCCCCCGCCGGTACCAGGGGACCATCGTGGTCACCGGGGCATGCTCGGAGTACGCCTGGGCCAGGGCCAGGCTGGGGGGATAGCGCTCGGCCAGGTTCATCTCCCGCAGGTGGGCCCAGCCGCAGGTCACTTTGCCGCTGTGGAACCAGTAGACGTAGGCCAGGCGGCTGTAGAGGCGGATGGCGAGGAAGTCCTCGTCGCTCCTGCCCGCCCGGCGGCGGTGGCGCAGGCTGGGGACGAGGCTGTGGGTCGCCTGCACGAGGACCTCCCACAGGAGGCCGACCAGGAAGGCGGGCGTGCGCCGGGGGGCCCACCGACCCAGGTGGCGCAGGGCTCCCTCCAACAGGGTTCGCGCCCCGAGCGGGTCACCCCGTTTGAAGGCGAGGTCGCCGAGCTTGCCCTCGAGGGTGACGCGGTCCACCCGGTCGGTAGTGAGCGCCAACGCCGCCTCCAGGCGGGTGACGGCCTCGCTGTAGCGGCCCTGGAGCACGAGCACGTCGCCGAGGCCCTCGGCGATGCGGGCCCTGATGTCAACCGTGGCCGAGGCTGGGGCGGTGCCAGCGGCGCCGGTGGCCCAACGTTCAGCCACGCGGTAGTGGGCGGCGGCCACCTCGAGGGCGTGTTGGGGGCGGGCCTCCTCTGCCGCCCGAAGGGCGTAGTCGAGGGCCCGATCTCCCTCGCCCCCGGCGTCGTAGTGGTAGGCGAGCTCGAAGATCCGGTCCGGGGAGGTCCGCTCGAGTTGGCGGGCCGCCCGCCGGTGCAGGTCGCCACGCTCGTCGGACGACAGGCGGGTGAGGAGGGCTTCCCGGAGCTTGTCGTGGCAGAAGCTGCATCGCTTCGAGACCTCGTCGACCCAGAGGATGCGCCGGTGCCGGGCCACTTGGAGCAGCACCATCGCCTGGGCCGACGTGCGGCCCGACAGCTCCGAGGCCAGGCCCAGGTCGAACTCCTTGCCCAGCACCGCGCCCACGCCCAGCAGCTCGAGGACCTCGGGTGACAGGAGCTCCACCCGGCGTACGAGGAACAGCGCCGCCCGCCTGGAGGTCTGCACCGCCGCCATGGGCCCGGGGTCGATCTGCCATCCGCCGGCATCCCGGTCGGACCAGAGCAGGGCACCGGACTCGACCATCCCCCGCAGGATGGCCGAGGCCATGAACGGGCTTCCCTCGGCCAGGTGCACAACGGTGTCGAGGGCCTCGGCCGGCAGCGTCCCGGCCATCGAGGTGCATAGCAGGGCCACGTCGGTCGGATCGAAGGGACCGAGGGTGATGGCGGCCTTGGGTCGCAGGCCCCGAAGGGCGTGCCCGGGCCCTACCTCCTCGGAACGGAAGGCGGCGACGACCAGCACGTGACACGGCCCGCGCTCGGATCGCTCGTTCCACCGGGCGAGAAGGCGGGCGGTCAGGCCGTCGGCCCATTGGCAGTCGTCGAGCAGGACCAGGGCGGGACGGCCGGGCTCGCCCAGCGACTCGAACAGGGCGCTGAGGGCCTCGATGCTGCGCACCTCGCCATAGGCCTCGGGACCGAGATGCTCACGCTCGACGTGGCTGAGGGCGGCACCCAGGACGGGCAGGGCGGCGACCACGGCCTCGGCCCGATCGGCGAGGCGCTCCCGCAGACCTGTGATCGCGGTCGGGTCTGTCCCGGCCGCGGCCAGGATGGCGGCGGCGACGCCGTCGAGCAGTTGGAACGGTCGCTGGGCGGCCTGGTCGACACCTTGGCCCCGCAGGGTCCAAGCGTCCGGCCCCACGTCGACGGTCACTTCATCGAGCAGGCGGCTCTTCCCCCCGCCTGACTCGGTCTCCACCAGCACCAGGCCACCTTGCCCGCGTCCCGCTTGGGCGAGCAGGCCGGTGAGGGTGGCCAGCTCGGTGGCCCGGCCCACGAAACCGGCCTCGGTGAGGGCCACGCGCCGGTCGTGCAGGCCGATGGTCACCTTGGGATCGGGCACGCCACGCCCCAGGGCGGCGGCGATCTGCTCGAGGTCGCCGAGCGCGCCGGCGGCCGACTGATAGCGCTCGTCCGGGTCTTTGCGCAGCAGTCGGGCCACCACCTCGTCGAGCACCCGAGGAACGGCCACCCCCAGGCTGCGCAAGCGGGCGGCGGGGCTGCTCAGGTGCTGGCGCAGGACCTCGCCGACGGCCATCCCCTCGAACGGAGGACGACCGGCCAGGCACTCGAACAGGACCACACCGAACGAGTAGAGGTCGGCTCGCTCGTCGGCCCCCACATCGAGCAGACCGGACGCCTCGGGAGCGAGGTAGCGGGCCGTACCCACCGGCTCGTCGCGCACGGCCGGGTCGAGCCCGGCGCTCTTGGCCAGTCCGAAGTCGATGAGGACGAACCGTTCCGCAGGCTCGTCACCAGCGATCATGATGTTGGCCGGCTTCACATCGCGGTGCAGGACACCCTCGTCGTGGGCCAGGGCCAGGTGAGAGAGGACATCGATGCCCATCCTCAGCGCAGAGGCGGGGCTGAGGGGGCCGGCGCCGAGGCGCTCCTGCAAGGTGACGCCGGCGACGAAGGGCTGGACGAGGAACAAGGCGTCGCCGTGTCGCCCCCAGGCCACGAGGGGCCGGAACGACGGGGTCTCCAGCCGGCCGAGCACCTGGGCCTCATGTTCGAGACGAGCCCGGGTCGAGGGGGAGACGCCGGCGGCGGCGACGGTCTTGACCACGACCGGCCGGTGGCCGTCCTCCTCGTCGGAGGCCAGCCAGGTGTCGACGCCCTGGCCGCGTTTCAGCAGCCGCTCGGCCCGGAAACGGCCGGCGAGGAAGAGCGCCTCGCTGCTCTCCGTGACCCGCATGTCCTGCCTCCTCTGGCGGACGCGACCAACCACGGACCGGCCCCTGAGAAATGTTATCGACCGGCAACGGGCGGAACTGAAGCTCGCACCTCGATCGAGGTGCGGCCACCGCCGCGCCTGAACGCTGGTCTGCCGGGTATCCACCGTCGGGATGAGCGGCGTCTCGCTCGTCTGGGGCACGGTGTGGCCGTCCGACACCGGGCGGGCATGGCGTGGCACCGTGGGGCGTGGACGCCGGTGACCCTCAGGCGCACGGCGCCTGGCGACCGGTGCCGGGACCGGTCGACCGCGAGAGCTTCGACCACGCCCAACGCCGTCACCGACGGGCCAGTTGGCGCTGGACGGTGGCCTGCGCCGGGGCGGTGGCCCTCATCGGCATTCCGCTCAGTGCCGCCGTCTCCCCGCTCATCGTGGCCGTGGTGGCGTTGCTGAGCGATGTCGTCAATCTGGTGGTGCCTACCCCTGACCTGCTCAGCCCCGTCCGTGACGCACTGCGGCAGGACCAGGTCGACGACGTCGTCCGCCTCGCCGTCGCCCTGACCGTCGCCCTCCTCGTGCCGGGAGCGGTGGTGCTCACCGCCTGTTGGGTTGCCGTCCGTCGTCTCTTCCGGCGCGCCGGCACGGCCGCCGAGCTGCTGGCCATGGGAGCCCGGGCCCCACGGCCGGGTGACCTCGAGGAGCACCAACTGGTGAACGTGGTGAGCGAGATCGCCCTCGCCGGCGGCGTGCCACCACCAGCCGTCCATCTGATCGACTCACCCATCGCCAATGCCGCGGTCGCCGGCAGCTCGTCCGCCGATGCCGCCATCGTCGTGACCCGCGGACTGCTCGACACGCTCGGCCGCGACGAGACCCAGGGGGTCGTCGCCCATCTGGTGGGACGGGTCGGCAACGGCGACCTGAAGATCGCCCGGACGATGGCCAGCGTCTACTACACGCTGGGCCTGTGCTCGACCGTCCTGACGGCCCCGACCGAGCACCGGGCCCGCCGGGCTCTGTGGCCTGTTCTTCGCCTGGTCGTGCGGCCCAGCTCGGCCGACCACCACCCCGAGAAGGCGCGGGAGGCGTCCATCGCTCTCCTGGAGGCCCAAGGCGGGGGCGGCGACAGCGAGACCATCGAGGCCAACGGCTGTCTCAGCATCTTGCTGTTGCCGGTGATGGCGGCCCAGCTGGCGTTCGTCGTGAACCAGATGCTGCTCTCGTTCTTGTTGGTCAACCCCCTCCTCAGGAGGGCGTGGCGGGCCCGGTCAGCGCTGGCCGACGCCACTGCGGTGGAGCTCACCCGCTATCCCGACGGCCTGGCCGGTGGCTTGGTTGCCATGACCGCCGCCGGGGGCCTCGTGCCCGGCACCGAGGCGGTGGCCCACCTGTTCGTCGTCGGTCGGGAGGCGTCGGGTCAGCGAGTGGCACGGCATGACTCTCCCCTCACCGGTTTCCAACCGAAGATGGATCGGCGCATCTCGCAGTTGCGGGCCCTGGGCGCCATGGTGCAGTTCCAGGAAAGCCGCCGGCGCATGGGGCCGCTGGCCAAGCTGCTGCTCGTGCTCGTCGGAGGTCCCCTGATCGTGCTGCTCTACGCGCTCATGCTGGGCATCTCCGTGGCCCTGACGGGGGTGGCCTTCGCCCTGTACATGCTGTTCCTGGTCGGGCCCGTCGTCGTGGTCGACTCCTTGTTGCGCGGCGGTTGAAGGCCCCCTCAGTAGTCGCCGCCGCTCCTGGCGCTGGTCGATGCCGGCGCGGAAGGCGACGACGTCGCGGTCGCCCCCTGTGCCTTCACCAGCTGGGTGCCTTCGGGAGCGGCGACTACGATGTACCTTCAAGGAGCGCTCCTCCTGGGTTGTTGTGCGTCTTCGACAACACACATCTTCCCAGCTCAGGAGCGCTTTTCCGCGGAGCTACGGGCAGTTTCTCAGGATGCCGCGCGAACAATCGAGGCTAGGACCAGGTGTCCGTGACGAGGTCAGTACGCACCCTTGATCACGAAGTAGGAGCCGCGGATCGTCCCGGCCAGCTTCGACTTCTGTCTTGCGAACTTGAACGAGCCGAGCTCAGCCGGGACCTCCATGCCTTCGGAGAGCTTGAACCCGACCGCTCGCTTCTTCGGTTCATCAAGCTGATAGAGGACGTTGATCGAGAGCCCGTTCTCGTAGAACGCGTAGGTCCATCGGATGTCGTCGACCTGGAAGGCGGTTGCCTCGAGCGGGGGCGAGGTGACAACGATGTCGCGCTCCTCCTCGAGGATGTGGTGCGCCCAGTCGATGGCCTTCTTGGCCTTGGCGGCCGGTTCGACCGTGAAGACGTGGTCGTACTTGTTCTTGAAGTAGCGAGCCTCGTTCGCCCGCAGGCCAGCGAGTGCGGCCGCCACAGGCGACGACTCCAGGCCGACGGTGGAGACGTTGACGAAGTCCACTGCGTAGCTCATGTCGCGGGCCATAGTACGTCGCCGGCGGCGCCCGCCCGACTCGAGCGCAGACCTTCCCCGACCAAGCGATCGATCCAGCCCCCGATGTAGTCGAACACTGCCGGTCGCAGGCCGGCCCTGGTCGGCACGACCAAGTCGAGCAGGGCCACTCGGAATGGCAGGAGCACGAAGCTGGTGGCGCCCGTCAGCCGGAGCGCCGTCAGCTTCGAGGTCGACGCCGTGAACGACGCCACTCACTCGGGATGGAGCGTGCTCGTGACCGGGTTCGCCTCGGAGAAGTGGCAGTAGCGTCCTGCCAGTCCGAACGTCGCTCATTCGCGTGCCGAGAGTCATCGGCCGCCCCTCCCCCGGCCGGCTGGCACGATGGGGGACATGCCAACGCGCGTGTTCCTGCTCGACGACCACGAGTTGGTGCGGCGAGGGGTGCGCGACCTGGTCTCGGCCGAGCACGACATCGTCGTCGTGGGCGAGGCGGCGACCGGAGAAGAAGCCCTGGCTCGGATTCCGGCCACGAAGCCCGACGTCGCCGTGCTCGATGTCCGAGTGGGGGAGGGTAAGAGCGGGACCACCGGGGTGGAAGTCTGTCGAGAGGTTCGCTCCGCCCATCCGGAGATCGCCTGCGTGATGCTGACGAGCTACGCCGACGACGAGGCGTTGTTCGCGTCGATCATGGCTGGAGCGGCCGGGTACGTCCTCAAGCAGATCCGGGGGTCGGACCTCGTCGACGCAATCCGGCGGGTGGCGGCCGGTGAAAGCCTGCTCGACCCGGCGGTGACGGCCCGGGTGCTCGACCGGCTCAGGGCCCCAGTTGCCGACCCCCTCGCTGCGCTCACCCCGCAGGAGCGCCGGATCCTCGACCTCATCACCGAAGGCATGACCAATCGTCAGATCGGCGAGGAGATGTTCCTGGCCGAGAAGACGGTGAAGAACTACGTGAGCAATCTGTTGACCAAGCTCGGCATGGAACGTCGGACCGAGGCGGCCGCCTTCGCGGCCACACTCGCCGAGCGCCGGCGAGCCAATCCGTGAGCCCACTGCGGGGGTGTCGATGATGCGGGCAGTTGTGGCCGCCGTTCTGGCCATCGGCTCCAACCTCCCGACGCCCGCTACGTCGATCTCGGATCCGCCGACTACACCAACCGCCTCGACCCCGACCGCAAGACGCGTCCCCGGAAGCCAGGGTCGCGTCGGCGTAGAGGCCGACCGCCTGATGGGCGCCGGGTCGGTTCGTCACGCGGTAGCCGTGGGCCTGCATGTGGGCGGCGATGGCCTTACGTGCCGCGTCGTAGAGAGCGACGTATGCCAGCGTTGGGTCGGTCGCCGCCAGCGCCGCCGAGGACACGAGATGGGTCTTCGCTTCGTCGACCCGTGACCATGCCGTCGGAACATCAGGGTTGACCTGTTCGATGCGTCCGTCCCGAAGGAGCCCGGCAGCGGTCGCCTTGGCAACGCGGACTATCCGCCGGAGACCCGGACAAGGGGGCCGCTGGAGACTTCTCGGATGAAGCCGGAGCCGCGATCCCGCCACTCCTCGGGAGTGAGGATCACGGCGTTGACCTCCTGGCCGAGCACCGCACCGGCATTGCGGGAGGCCTCATACACCTCGTCCACGTCCGGCTCGCCGATGATGACCAGGTCGATGTCCCCCGGGGGGGCGCCGGGCTCCCCCTCGTACCGTCGGGCCCACGAGCCGAAGATGTACGCATCCTGGATGCCCGCGATCCTGCTGAGACGCTCGGCCAGGACGGACCGCGGGCCGAGAGCCTTGAGCAGCAAGCCGGACAGCTCCGGGAAGTACGGACTCCCGTGGTTGGGCTTCACCAGATGGAGACGCCCGAGGCGGCGTCCGTGGAGCAGGCCCGCGTTCAGTAGCCGATTCACTTCACGGGAGACGGTCTGCTGAGGAATGCCCGTAGCCTGCTCCAAGTCGGCGATCGTCTGCTCTCTGTCGGGGTGGAGGAAGAGCTGGCCGAGAAGCCGCATCTGACCATCGGAACGAAAGATCGGGATCAGGCCAGGCGCCGATTGACTCACACTACGAGTGTATCAACCCACTGTACGAGTATGACCCACCACGCGGATGCAGACGCGACATCGCCCTTCGAGCGATGAGGTCAGGGTATCGAGGGCGACAGGGGGAAGGCCGGGCCGCGATTCGATTCGGTGGAGGGCAGCGGACACAATCGGGCGCGTCTGCCAGACGTCGATACTTCGGCGCCCACCAGCCTCGACGGTGGGAACGTACGATTCGACACGAGACGGCACGCCGGGGTCCAACCAGACGGTGACTAGCCGGTTGGCGGACCCAACCCGCATCGTCGCAGGTCAGGACACGCCGAGGGTCGGACCCGCCTCGCCTATCCGGTGCCTATCCGGCATGGTGGTTTGGCTACCGACCGTGCGTTTGGGTGGGATCACCGACCAACAGGAGGACCGCTCTACCGTGGCTGAGGAGCCTCACCGTAGGAGTCGCGCGCTCACTCCCGAGCAACTAGAGCAGCGGTTCACCGCCGACGGCAAGACGCCGGATGAGGTGCTCCGTCTGGTCCTGGCTGGTGGCCCGGATGATCCCCACAAGCCCTCCACGGAGGACGGGAAGGCGGCCGAATGAGCCAGCCAGCGCCGTATCTCGCTCCCGATCCGCACGATACGCCAGAAGCGTACGAGAGGACCGAAAAGGCGCAACGCCGTAGGGCTGCCGATCCTGAATTCATGGCTGAGCTACGAGCGCGGGTCGCCGCTTCCGAGTGCAAGAACCCGACCGATCGCATGAACGTGGAGCAGCTTATAGAGCGGTTCCCTGATATGCGCCGACCGTAGTTGCCGCTAGGCGACATCTCAGCCTTCGCTGAGTGGCGGAATCGGTTTCAGCCCCCCCGGTGGATTTGGGAACCGCTGTGGGATTGGATCACCACTCTCCCCCATGCGCCACGAAGACCACCTTGGGGTACATGGTCGGGCCGCGAAGGCCGATCAGTTGCTCCTCTATGTAGTCGACGTCGAGTTGAGGAAACGACGTGGCGATAGCCCGTAGGTCGACCCAATCCTTGTCCCGGCCGAACGACAGCTTGAAGAGCGTCAGGTCCTCGGCGGACAGAAAGGGCAGGAGGACTCGGCCGGGCCCGAAGGCATGTGTGACGCAACGGCGCTCGACTTCGCCGTAGCGCTCGTCGAGGGAAGGGAAGATGTCGACGGGGTACGGATCGCGCCCCCTGCGTACGCGGATCCCCGCGATCGGCAGCCATTCGCGGCGCGGACGCTCAGGCCGCAGTCCGAGCGCCCCGAAAGCATCGACGATGGAGTCGACATCGGGCGACGGCGCAACGACATTCACGTCGACGTCGACGGTGCCGCGGGGCTCGGCGACGTAGGCCAGAGCGAGGGCGCCCCCGAACGCGTGGGAAAGACCGGAGGCAACCAGCTGGTGGTGGACGTCGACGACGAGATCGACGAGGCTCAACGGCGGATTGTCGCGTTGGCGGCCTCGAGCACGGCCGTGATCGCGCGGACCCGATCGTCCATGGAGGTGTTCGGGGGAAGTGACTCGGCCTCGTCGGGCGGATCGGAGGGTAACGGCTCGGGGAGATCCTCGTCTGGAAACCAACCCGCCTTGGGAAGCGCGCAGTGGACGGCCCGGTCTTCCGCAACCGCAGCGAGCTCGAAGCCGCAGGCCACAACGAGCCGGTTCAGCGTGCCGGCCGACGGGACGCGGCGGCCGCTCTCTATGGCCGAGATGTTGGATTGGCGGACGCCGGACACGTCGGCCAGCTCTCGCTGCGTCAGCCCTCGGGCTTCCCGGACGGCACGAACAAAGGTCCCGTACACGGTCGGAGTATATATCGAATTGGATAAGGGTGGGCCGGGTTTCAACCACGAAGTCCAGATCGAGCAGGCGGTCCCGAGCCGAGCCCTGCGGACGATGCCGCCCCGCCGCTCAGTGCTGCACCCGGCGGGCTGGACCGTCACAACCTGGGCCAGCTCTTCGGTTGTGACGCCTCGCCGCGCCCGCGCCACTGACTTCATGCCGTTGGCCACCCTGAACGCCGGCGTGGCCGAGCGCTTGGCTCGGATGGGGCAGGGAATGATTCATCGAAGTGACCGGCGAGGCGCGCGAGGTCACGCCGCCAGGGGTTGCCGATCCGCTCGGTCGTAGTCCCGCACGAGCCGTCGCCAGCGCCGCCACCGTGGCAGGAACTCGTCTCGAGGAGCACGCTCGACGTCCTCGAGGGAGCCGATGAGATGGCGAGCACCTCGTCGCCAGTCACCGCTCCCGACCAGGAGGTGGGGGAGCCGCCATCGGGGTCCCCGTGCAACGTGACCCCGCGGAGGCGAAGGCGGCCTCCAGAGCCCCGGTGGGCGGCGGCACCGAAGAGCCGAGCGGCGGACTCGTGTCGGCCCGCCTGGGCGAACAGCGTCGCCGTCTCCTCCACACAGGTGCTGAGACCGGCCAGGTCACCCACCTCCTGGTGGAGTCTGAGCCCCAGGCGGCACATGCCGATCGCGGAGCCGTCGCCCTGGGCGGTGGGATCCAGGCGGCCCAGCAGCCGCAGGGACTCGGCGGCGGCCTGGGGGTCGTCGTTGGCGGCGACGATCGCCCCGGCGTGCTCGGCGAGCACCTGAGCCCGAGCCGACTCTGCGCCATCCACAGCCAGCGCCCCCAGGCGAAGCAGGAGGCGAGCCTCGTGGTAGAGCGCCCCGGCCGCGTTGGTGACGATGAGTCGGCCTGTAGGCGGGGACCAGCCCTAAATAGCCGCTGACCTGCGGTTTTGCACGTCCTGAGACCACCTTAGTCCTCAGAAAGTCCTCAATCCAGCGGTCAATGACGGTCTTCAACGGACCACCACGGTGAGTGACCGCGGGCGGACACCCGGCCGGTGGTGACGGCAATCGACCCCGCACGGCGCTTGTCATCCGTCGAGCCGTCTCCAGGCTTCTCGAGGAGTGAGGACCGTGACCGAGAGACCCGCTGCTTCGTGCAGATCCAGGTCTCCGGAGACGATCGCTTCCGCAGCACACGCGTACGCCAGGGCGACGAGGTAGTCGTCATCCGGGTCACGAAGCACCTTGGGCACCGGCTCTGGGTCTTCGAGCATCGGCAGAGCGTCTCGATCTCCCCGACATAGTCATCGACCTCGTCGAGTGACAGGAAGCGGCGGAACCGATCACGACGAAGAACGTCACCCAGCTCGGCGAGCAAGCCAGGACAGGCAACCGCGAACAACCGATCCGTCCGCATGGCCGCCACCAACTGAGCGGATGGGCCGGCCCCGCTGAGGACGGCGGACACGAAGACGTTGACGTCCAAAACGACTTCCACGAGCAGCGGTCAGCCGCTCCGACGCTCCCGGCGGTGTGCGGCGACCTCCTCAACCGCCATCTTCATCGCCTCGTCGTCGTCGAGGCAGTTCCGCTCCCGGAGCCGGTCGAGCACGCTCGGGCCGACGTACCGACGGACGGCGGCCTCGACGACCTGGTCCTCTGATCTGCCTGACCGGGCCGCCTCGACGCGAACCGCGTCGAGCACATCGTCATCGAGCTTGATGGTCGCAGCGCTCTTGGGCATGCCACCAAGTTTGCCAGCACGGGAGGGCAAGGTGCGTGTTGGCAGACTGTGCCAGCGAGGGGACAGTCGGCTTCGGACACTGGACAACCCGGGTGGCAACTCAAGGCCGCTGCCGCACCCGAGGCCAGCCTCGCCGCCGCGTACAGCCCCAGGCTTGGGGGCACCGGGCCGGTTGGCGACGCGATAGCCGTAGGCGGCGGTCTCCGATCGATGCGCCCGTCCCGCACGAGCCCGGCGACTCGCTGACGTTGAGCGGCACGACCTCGGCGTCGTCGCGCTTGGGCAGGCCGATCCGCACGCACGGCGAGGAGGCGATGAGTCGGTCGCCGACCGCGGCCTTGAAGATGGTCGCGACCCAGCGGTAGTTGAGCTCGACCGTCCGCGGCGCCAGCTCGCCGGTCAGCTCCTTGACCCAGGCCTGGATGTCGCTGCGGCGGATGGCGCCGAGCTGGCGGCCGCCCAGGCTCGGGTAGGCGTGGAGGCGCAGGTTGATCTCGATCTGGGTGGCTGTGCCGCCGCGATGGACCTGGGCCGCCCGCCACTGCTCGGCGTAGTCCCGGAACAGCGTGCGGCCGCCGCCCGGGTCCACGTACAGCCCGTGGGCCAGGTCGCCGCGGACCGAGTCGAGGAAGTGCTGGGCGTCGCGCTTGCGGGTGAACTGGCGGGTCTTCTGCGGTGCGCCCGGGTACTCGCGCCACCTGGCGCGGTACCGCCCGTCGGGTCGCTTGTCGATGCTGGCCATGGCCCCTCCTCACTCTCCGTAGGGCCGCTTCCGACCCCCAAAAAGTCCTCAGAAAGTCCTCAGTCCTCAAAAAGTCCTCAGTTCTGAGGGCCAAGAACGGTCACTGACGGTGACTAGCGGTGACTAGTGGACAGACAAACCCGCAGGTCAGAGGCTATTTGTAGCTGGTTCACGTAGAGTGGTAACGGTGAGTCGGCCTATAGGCGGGGGAGTGGCCCGGGGGTTGTCCACAGGTCGCCCTACCGACCGTTTATGGCCTGTGACCTGCGGTTCGTCCCTTTCGCCGGCGGCGAGACTTACCGCTGGAAACCACTTTTTCGCGGCCTGCTGCGGCCTGGCCGCGGCCTGGAGACGATCATTCGGCGAGGCGGGCCAGGGCCTCCCGAGGGGTGAGGATGTCCACTGGGAGACCGGTGGCCTCGCGCAGGTCGAGGTCGCCAGA
>JBPCNP010000064.1:0-29312 GCA_051001215.1 Acidimicrobiales bacterium | reverse complement strand
GGTCGGCCGAACCCGAGCGCCTCAGCACCGCTGCGACCTCGGCCATCGTCGAAGCCGACGAGCTCGCAGTCGCGGATGTCACATGGTTCGAGTTGGCGTGGATGGCACGCCACGAGCGCATCACGGTAAGCGTCCCCATCCTCACCTGGTTGGACGAACTGGTCACCGAGCTTCGGACGATTGGGATCACACCCGCCATCGCCAACACCGCCGTCGCGCTGCCCACTTCCTTTCCCGGCGACCCCGCCGACCGTCTCATCTACGCGACTGCCGTGGAGCGTGGGTGGCAGCTCGTGACCAAGGATCGACGCCTGCGCCGCCATCGCCATCCGTCACCGGTCACCATCTGGTAGCGGTGCCTCTCGCCTCCCCGGCGAAGTCGATGGCCTCCTCGAGCCAGGCGAGGCGCTGAGCACCACCGACCGTTCGCGAGGATCGGCTCGAACAGAGCCACCGCTCAGCTACCGCCGGTGCGTCGGCGCCAGCGGAGGAACGACTCCATGAAGGTGTCGAGGTCGCCGTCGAGGACGGCGTTGATATTGCCCGTCTCGTGATCGGTGCGTAGGTCCTTCACCAACTGGTAGGGGGCGAGCACATACGAGCGGATCTGGCTTCCCCAGGTCACCTCCCGCTGCTCGCCCGACAGGGCATCGAGCTCCTTGCGCCGCTCCTGGCGGGCCCGCTCGGCCAGCTTGGCAGCCAGGATCTGCATGGCCACCGCCTTGTTCTGGTGTTGGCTGCGCTGGTTCTGACACGACACCACGATGCCGGTCGGAAGGTGGGTGATCCGCACCGCCGAGTCGGTGACGTTGACGTGCTGGCCGCCGGCCCCCGACGAACGGTACGTGTCGACCCGCAGGTCCTTCTCGTCGATGTCGACCTCGGCGCTCACCTCCTCGAAGAAGGGAACGGCGTCGAAGGACGCGAAGGCGGTGTGGCGCCGGGACTGAGCATCGAAGGGCGAGATGCGCACCAGGCGGTGGACGCCCTTCTCCGACGACAGCAGTCCGTAGGCGTAGCGGCCCCGCACGATGAACGTGGCCGAGGTGATGCCTGCCTCGGTGCCGGCCGAGACCTCGTCGAGCTCGACCTCGAAGCCCCGCCGTTCGGCCCAGCGCAGGTACATTCGCAGCAGCATCTCGGCCCAGTCCTGCGAGTCGGTGCCCCCGGCGCCGGAGTGCACCTCGCACACGGCGTCGCCCTCGTCGTGCTCACCGGTGTACAGCGACCGCAGCTCCAGGGCGTCGAGGTCGCGGACCAGGCTGGCCATGGCCGACTCCAACTCGGGCCCGACCGAGTCGTCCCCCTCGTCACGGCCCATCTCGAACAGCAGCTGGGTGTCGGACAGCCGCCCGTCGAGGGCGTCGACGAGGTCGATGTCGTCTTTGACCCGGGACATCTCCGTGGTCAGGGCGCGGGCGGCGTCGGGGTCGTCCCACAGGCCGGGGTCGGATGCCGATTTCTCCAGCTCGACGAGCCGGGTCCGTTTGCCCTCGATGTCGAGGGCGGCCGCCAGTTCGGAGAGCCGTGTGCGCTCAGCGGTCAGTTCGTCGGTGAGGTCTTTCACTTACCGTGACACAGCTTGAACTTCTTGTCGCTCCCGCACCAGCACTTCTCGTTGCGCCCCAGCTTCTCGTTGGGCGACTTCACCACGGTGACGGGCGACACCTCCTCGAGGGAAGCCGCCGCCTCGTCGGGAACGGGCTCGCCGGTGTCGACGGCCTGCCGGGCGGCGGCCTGGGCCACTCCGCCGGCCTGCACCGGGTCGTCGGCCGCCGTGTACTGGACGTTGCTCACGTCGGGCGCCGCCGGCGCCTCGACCACGACGTCGAGGTGCATCACGTACTTGACGAAGTCGTCGGCCACCGCCTCGACCATCTGGGAGAACATGTCGTAGCCCTCCCGCTGCCATTCGACCAGCGGGTCTTTCTTGCCCATGGCCCGAAGGTTGATGCCCTCCTGCAGGTAGTCCATCTCGTAGAGGTGCTCGCGCCAGCGCTGGTCGATGATGGAGAGCATCACCTGGCGCTCGATCTCACGCATGGTGTCGGGGCCGAGCTGCTCCTCGCGCGCCTCGTAGTAGCGGACGGCCTCGGCGACCAGGCTTTCAGTGATCTCGTCGGTGGTGGCCGCCTCGCCCAGCTCGTCTGCTTCGAACTTGGTGGGGAAGTACATGGCCACATCGTGCAGCAGGCCGGGTAGGTCCCAGTCCTCGGAGAACTCGTTGGGGCAGAAGACACTTACGACGCGCTCCATGGCCTGGCGCAGTGACTCCATCGCCTCTTCGCGCAGGTCGGCGCCGTCGAGGATGGCCTGGCGGCGCCGGTAGATCACCTTGCGCTGCTGGTTCATGACCTCGTCGTACTTGAGGACGTCCTTGCGAATCTCGCCGTTGCGCGCCTCGACGGTGCCCTGGGCCTTCTCGATGGCCTTGGTGACCATCCGGGCCTCGATGGGCACGTCGTCGGGCAGGGCCTTGCCCATCACCCAGCTCATGGCCCCGGTGGCGAAGAGGCGCATCAGCTCGTCCTCGAGGGACAGGTAGAACCGGCTCTCGCCGGGGTCGCCCTGGCGGCCGGCCCGGCCCCGGAGCTGGTTGTCGATGCGCCGGCTCTCGTGGCGCTCGGTACCCAGCACGTAGAGCCCGCCCAGTGCCCGCACCTTGTCGCCCTCGATCTGGCAGGGCTCCTCGTACGCCTTGGTCAGCTCCGCCAGCCGCTCCTTGTACTCGTCGTTGCCCGGCACCAGGTCTTCGTCGGCCAGCAGGTCGAGCTCGGCCAGACCCTGGGGGTACCCGCCGAGGAGGATGTCGACCCCCCGTCCGGCCATGTTGGTGGCCACCGTGACCGTTTGCAGGCGCCCGGCCTGGCAGACCACCGAGGCCTCTCGCGTGTGGTGCTTGGCGTTGAGCACCGAGTGGGGCACACCCCGCTTCTCCAGTAGGCGGGACAGGCGCTCGGACTTCTCCACCGACACGGTGCCGACCAGGACGGGCTGGCCCTTCTCGTGGCGCTGCATGAGGTCTTCGACCACGGCGTCGAACTTCGCCTCCTCGGTCTTGTAGACGAGGTCGGGTTGGTCGATGCGAATCATGGGCCGGTGCGTCGGGATGGGCACCACCGCCAAGTCGTAGGTGTGGGCGAACTCGGTGGCCTCGGTGAGGGCGGTGCCGGTCATGCCCGCCAACTTGTCGTACATGCGGAAGTAGTTCTGGAGCGTGATGGTGGCGAGGGTCTGGTTCTCCTCTTTGATCTTGGTGCGCTCCTTTGCCTCCACCGCCTGGTGCAGCCCCTCCGACCATCGCCGACCCTCGAGGATGCGCCCGGTGAACTCGTCGACGATCTTGACCTCGCCGTGTTGGACCACGTAGTCGACATCGCGCTTGTAGAGCTCCTTGGCCTTGAGGGCGGCCTGGAGCTGATGGACGTAGTTGGACGACAGCTCGTCGTAGAGGTTCTCCACACCGAGGGCCCGCTCGACCTTCTCGATGCCGTCCTCGGTGGGAACGACCGTGCGCTTCTCCTCGTCGACCTCGTAGTCGAGGTCGCGGGTCAGCATGCGGCAGACGCTGGCGAACTTGTAATAGAGGGCGGCGGCGTCCTGGACGCGCCCGCTGATGATGAGCGGGGTGCGGGCCTCGTCGACGAGGATCGAGTCGACCTCGTCGACGATGGCGTAGGTGTGGCCGCGCTGCACCATCTGGTCGCGGGACATGGCCATGTTGTCGCGGAGGTAGTCGAAGCCGAACTCGTTGTTGGTGCCGTAGGTGATGTCGGCCGCGTACTGGGCCCGCTTGTAGAGGGGATCGTCGTGGTCGGGGATGATGAGGCCGACCTCGAGACCCATCCACTTGTGGATCAGCCCCATCCACTCGGCGTCGCGCGTGGCCAGGTAGTCGTTCACGGTGATGATGTGCATGCCCCGGCCGCTGAGGCCGTTGAGGTAGGCGGGGAGGGTGGACACGAGGGTCTTGCCCTCGCCGGTCTTCATCTCGGCGATCCAGCCGAAGTGCAGGGCCGCCCCACCCATGAGCTGGACGTCGTAGTGGCGTTGGCCGATGACCCGCCGGGCCGCCTCCCTCATGACCGCGAAGGCCTCGATGAGCAGGTCGTTGAGGGCGTCGTCCACCTCGTGGGGTGCCACGTTGTCGAGGCGCTCGCGGAACTCGACGGTCTTGTGCCGCAGGTCGTCGTCGGACAGGGCCTCGGTCTCGGGCTCGACGGCGTTGATGTCGGGAACGATGGACTGGAGAGCTTTGAGCTTCTTGCCCTCGCCGGCGCGAAGGACCTTGGACAGGACAGTCATGCCAGAGAGTCTACCGACGGGGTTGGTTCACGGCGGCCGGGACCCAGGCCTACGGGATGCCGGTCGTGGGTGTGGCGCGGAGGTCGACGAGGCTGAACCGGTGGTTGGATGCCACGGTTGGGCCCATGGCCAGGAGAGGGCCGTAGACCGACGGTTGCGACGCCGCCTCGCTCCGGGCGATGAGGAGGTACCTCACGCCGTACCTGGCCACGATGGCCCAGCGCTCCTCCGGTGACGTGGCCACGTCGTAGAAGCGAACCACGTCGGCTCCCCGCTGCGAGGCGTCGACGAATGCCATGGTCCGGGCGACACCCACGGGGTGGCCCGAGAACGCCGGGACCGAGAGACTGGTGTAGAGGTCGGACATGACCACGTCGGACCGGGCGATGTGGCGTGACAGGAGGTCGAAATCGGAGACCTTGGCCAGATCGACCTCGGGGTGGGCCCACGAGTACGGCAGCGAGGACGCCACCGCATTGGGAACGACGTTGAAGCCGTTGCGGAGGTTGAAGGCCCCGAAGGCCAAGAGGCCGACAGTCGTCACTTGGAGCCACCACCGGGCGGGCTTGCCGCCCCGGCCGAGACGGCGAGCGGCCTCGGCCGCCGCCGCCCTCTCGTCGGCCAGCATGACGGCAGCCACCACGACTGCGGCGGAGATGACCCGCCCGAACGACCAGCTCTGCGTCCAGTCGCCGTAGACGTAGATCGCCAACAGGCCACTGAGCACCAAGGCCAGCGGGTCCCTCCAGTCGAACCAGAGGCGGCGGAGATAGAACGGCACCACGAGCAGGAGCGGGAGGGTCCGCCCGATGACGTGGACGTACATGTCGTGGTTGGCGGCGTCGATCGCCGTGCGGTAGACGGCGACCTGGCCGCCGCCGAAGAGCAGCTGGTACAGCGAGAAGTAGGGCCAGGCCTGGGCGGCGAGGAACGAGGCCAGCGACACCCCGACGGCCAGGGCCACGTCGCGGTCGACCCTCGCCCCCCGCCGGCCGAGGGCGAACGCCGCCAGCCCGACGTTGAGGAAGGCCGCCTCGATGGGATGGGACAGCACCACGACGACGGCGATCACGAACACGCCGAGGAGGAGGTACTCGCGGCGGTCGGCGAGGAACCGGTCGAAGGCCCACAGGCCGATCAGCACGAGCCCTTTGGCGAAGGTGGACGGGTAGGGCAGCACGACCGACAGCACGTCGAAGTTCAAGAAGCCGCTGAAGAACCATGCCCCCGGGCCCCAGAGCACGACGACGAAGAGCAGCGACCAGAAGTCGGCGTGGCGATGGGTGGAGACCCGGGACACGAAGAGGCGGAGGCCCACCAGGACCAGGGCCAGGTTGACCATGCCGCCCAGCTCGAGGACGGTGGCCACGCCCATGCCCGTGGACCGAGACGCGAGGGCAAGGGCGAGGGCGTAGGGATTCAGGAACTGGTGGGCGGCGCTGCCACCGAAGAAGGGATGCTGGGGGTGGAGTGGGTGCAGTGCCAGCTCGCGCACGGCGGCGGCGTGCTCCCAGAAGTCGACTCCCATGCCCAGCTTCTGCTTGAGGGTTGCCGACAGCATCAGGGCAACGACGACGAGGGCCAGGAGCAGGTACCTGCGCTCGTCGACGGCAGTGAGCCAGGAACGGCACCGGGTCGGAGGGCTGCCCCCGAAGCCGAGTGTGGCGATCAGGTCGTCGGGCACTACGGCTGGTCATCCTCGGCGGCCCGGGCCTGAGCGGGATCCTGGGCCCGAGCGGCCCCCTGAGCGGGATCCTGGGCCCGAGCGGCCAGGGCCTCGATGCCGAGAGCGGCGGCGCCCACGAACAGCGGCACGAGCGGGATGGTGTAGCGGGGGTTGAACCCGGCGGTGGCCGACGACCCGACGAGCAGGGCCCACGCCATGCCGCCCAGCAGGGCGATCTCCAGGGTGGCGCCTCGCCTGACCACCAAACCCCCGAAGGCGAGAACAGTGGTCGCCAGGATCAACCACCACGGCACATGGACGTACCGCTCGTAGCGACTCGTGAGACTTCCGTGGGCCCCGTAGAGGCTCAACTCGACGGGCGCCTTCTTGGAGCCCAGGTAGTGGACGACGTCGGCGCCGACAACCCCTGCGTAGGCCAGTGGGTGGGCCCGGATGACGCCGAACGAGAACTGGCGCAGGAGGCCGTTGTTGGCCGGCGTGATGTCGGTATTGAGGTCGACGTCGCCATCGGGGCCGAAGAACAAAATCTGGGCCGGAGACGACCTGGAGAACAGGTAGAAGTCGGGGCTGGCGCCCGTGGTCGCATCGCAGAGCGGACGGGTGGCCGGCGGGACATGGGCGTGGCGGCAGTCGGCGATGGGGCCGACCTTGGCATACAGGAACCACCCGTCACCGTCGGTGAGGCCGAACGTGCCCCCGTGTGCGCTGTGGAAGGTGAAGTACCCGAGCACCGGCACCAGCACGGCCGTGACCGCGACCAACGAGCGCAGGCCACCGAGGCGAAGGAGCCCGACGTAGCCGATCCACACCGGGATGGCGAAGATCCCGACCGCCCGGGTGACGACTCCCAGTCCGAGCAGCAGCCCGCTGGCGAGCAGCGCCGGTGTCCCCCGCCGGGTGGCGGCGACGAGGAAGACCGACGCCATCACCGCCACGGTGAAGTACGTCTCCGACAGCACGTCGTGCTCCAAGGCGACCGCGTAGGCGTCGATCACGACCACGGCAACGGCGGCGGCGGCTACCCAACGCCGGGTGCCCAGGCGGATCAGCAGGGCGTACACGAGCACTCCGAGCAGCAGTCCGGCCGCATGCTGGAGGCCGGTCACCCAGCGGAGGTTCGAGGTACCCAGAGACACGACGCGGATGAGCAGGGGATACCCGTTGGGGCGCAACGCCGAGAAGGTGAAAGGCGCATCCCTCGACAGCCTGATGTAGACGAGGGAGTCCTGGTACACCGACGGCATCCCCGTCAGGATGACGGCGACCCTGATGAACGCGCCCAGAACCAGGACTCCGGCCAGCCCACGATGGTGCGCCAGCGCAGCCCCGACCTGACGCGCTGGGGAGGTGGTGGCCGATTGCCGTCGCCGCGGCGACGGCGGCGGTTGCGTCAGTGGCTACGCCTATTCGTCGGGCGCGACCGCGGCCGCGGGAACTCCACTCGGGCCCGGTTCCCCGCCGGGGTCCGACCGGGCCCGAAACTGGACCTTGGCCAGGATGTTGGCCACGTGGTTGCGCACCGCGCTCTCGGTCAACGACAGGCCGTCAGCGATGTCGCCGTTGGCCTCGCCGCGAGCCACTCGTTTGAGCACGTCCAGCTCCTGCCCGGTGAGGTGGGTGGCCGATTCGGGTGCCGGCGACTCGTGGGTCGAGCCGGCGGCCGTCGTGGCGAACTCGGCGACGAGCTTGGCCGCCATGGCCGGCGACAACAGGCTGGCGCCGGCCATGACCGCCCGGACGGCGTCGGCAACCTCGTCGATGGAGACCTCTTTGAGGAGGTAGCCGTTGGCCCCTGCCTTGATGGCGTCGAACAGGTCGTCCTCCTCGTCGCTCACCGTGAGCATGATGATGCGGCTCATCGGGAACGACCGGCGAATACGACGGGTGGCGGCGATGCCGTCGACGTGGGGCATGCGCACATCCATGAGGATGATGTCGGGGGCCAGCTCCGCCGCCTTGGCCACGGCCACCTCGCCGTCGGGAGCCTCCCCCACGACCACGATGTCGCCCTCGGACTCCAGGACGATGGTGAGCCCGCGGCGGAACAGCTCGTGGTCGTCGGCCACGAGCACCCTGATCGGCTCACCCACCGCTGCGCCCGACTGCGACACGATGCTGCTAGCCGCCGTCGATGAGACCGAAATGGCCGTCGTCGCGCCGGTACACCACGGTCGCCAGACCACTCTCGGCGTTGGTGAAGAAGTAGAAGTTGTGACCCACCAGGTCCATCTGCAGGGCGGCCTCCTCGGGGGTCATGGGCTTGGAACTGAAGTGCTTGGTCTTCATGAACCGGGGACCGGCATCGCCGACGTCATCATCGACGTCGACCTCGTCGAGGAGGCCGGACAAACCGTTGCCGCTGCCGTTGCCGTTGGTCTCGCTGCCGACGTTGCCGTTGAGCCGGGACGACGGGTGCCGGGGGTGGGACCGGCCGACCAGCCGGCTCTTCAGCCGGGACACCTGGTGATCGAGCTTGTCCACCACGCGATCGATGGACGCGAGGGTGTCGGGAGCAGCGGCCTTGGCCCGGACCACGTGACCGTGGCCCCGGAGGGTGACCTCACACACCTCCTTGTCGGCGATGCGCGGGTTGCGCTCCTCGGAGAAGTGGATCTCGGCGTGGTCCCAACCGTCGAGATGGCGACCGATCCGGGTCACCTTCTCCCGGGCTATGGCGCGAAGCGCCTCGGGGACCTCGGCGTTGCGGCACTGCATGGTGACATCCATCGCTCTCCGTTCTGCCATCGGCATCGCCAGCGGGGTGTTGCCCTCGGTGACGCGTGGGAACTGCAGACCCGTCCCGGCGCAGCCACGAGTCGCTCTGCGCACAGCTGACGCCAGCGAGGCAGAGGTGCGGTCGGCAACGGCGCCGCTCCCTCATGCTCGACTCCCCTCGGGGACCGACTGGGCAGGATGCCTCCTCGCCATCACGACGGGACTGATCATGGCGGGCCTCCCCGGTACTCGACCGGTTGAGCCCTCTCCGAGTGTACGTCGCCGGTCGGCGGGTCGGCATCGGGCGTCACCGCGAGCGGCGGGGTGTGCGAGCCGCCACGACCATGTGCACGGCGACGGCGCCACCGGCGCGCAGGGCGGCGGCGGCGGCCGATGCCGTGGCGCCGCTGGTGACCACGTCGTCGACCAGCAGGATCCGGCCCCCGACGGCGCGCCTCGGGTCGAAGGCCGGCCCATGGCGACGCTCGACCAACGTGGCGCCTGTCTGCGACGGTGTACCCGGGCGACGCCGCAGAACCCGGCGGCACGGTCGGCCCAGGCGGCGGGCGACGGCCCGGGCCAGGAGCTCGGCCTGGTCGAATCCCCGGCGGCGCCGGCGGGAGGCTGCGGTGGGCGCCCAGGTGACGACATCGACGGTGGTGGCGTCGACGAGGGCGGCCATCTCGGCGGCGAGGAACGGGAGCACGGCCCGGGCGTTGCGGTACTTCAGACGGGCCACCAGCTCGCGACCCACGCCCTCGTAGGCGAAGGCGGCACCGCACCGGTCGACGAGTGCGGGCGGGCCCAGAGCCGGGGGCGGCCGAAGGGCGCTGCGGCACGCCGCGCAGGGCGCCGGGCCCAGTGCGCCACACGCCGGGCAACTGGTGGGCAGGAGCACACCGGAAAGGCTACGGCCGGGGTATGACGGCGAAGGCCCAGGGTGCCCGCCGACGGCCTCAGTCGGGTCGGCGGGCGACGCACAGCACCGACTGGCCGAAGGGTGGGGTCCAGCGACTCTCCACCTTTCGGAGCACCGGTACCACGGCCTTGTCATAGGTGAGGGCCGACCAGCGCTTGGTCGGGACCCGGCCGAGCTGCCGGGCGATCACCCACCAGGCGACGGCCCCGACCGAGTTGACGTAGCGGGCGTCGAGGACCTCGAAGCCGGCCTCGGTGACGGCGGCGCTGAGGGCGGGGGCCCGATAGCGCCGGTGATGGCCGATGCGGCGGTCGAAGTCGCTGTAGAGCTCCTCGAAGGCGGGCACGAAGAGGAGGAGCCGGCCGCCCGGATGCAGCGCCTTGCGCAAGTGCCGCAGCGCGGCCTTGTCGTCGGCCACGTGCTCGAGCACGTTGACCATGACGATGCTGTCGAAACCCCCGATGTCGGGAGTGGCCAGGACGTCGGCCTCGAGGACCTCGACGCCGGAACGGTCGGAGAACCGCTGCCGCAGGACGGCCACACACCGGGGTGAGACATCGGTGACCACGACCTCACGACCATCGGCCAGCAGGTCGGTGAGCGTGCCGTGGCCGGCGCCGATCTCCAACACCCGGGAGCCGAGGTGGGGCTGCATCGCCGAGTAGATCCACCCGGCGTAGTTCAGCGCGTCATCGAGGCTGTCGAGTGTCCCGGACAGCGCATCGTCGGTGCTCTCAGCCGTCACCGGCCCCCGTTCGGCACCCGGTCTGGCCACGTTCCGGCGGCGGCGGCTCTGACCAATGCCTGAGTACCGGACAATGCAGGTGAGGGCGTGGACCCCGTCCCTCCACCCGATCTTCTTGCCCTCGGCATAGGTGCGCCCCGCGTACCCGATGCTGACCTCGTACACTCGCCAGCCAGCGCCGGCCACCTTGGCCGTTATCTCCGGCTCGAACCCGAAGCGGTCCTCCTCGATCTCGAGGGCCTCGATCACCTCGAGACGAAACGCCTTGTAACACGTCTCCATGTCGGTCAAGTTGAGGTTGGTGAACATGTTCGAGATGGTGGTGAGCAGCCGGTTGCCCACGCTGTGCCAGAAGTAGAGGACCCGGTGGGCGTGGACGGCATTGAAGCGTGATCCGAAGACGACATCGGCTCGCCCGTCGAGCAGGGGCGCCATGATCTGGGCGTAGTCGGCGGGGTCGTACTCGTCGTCGGCATCCTGCACGATCACGTAAGGGAACCGGGCCTGGGCGAAGCCGGCGCGCAGGGCCGCGCCCTTGCCGGCATTGACGGGTTGGAACACCAGGCGGACCTGAGGGTCGTCGAGACGGGTGAGGATCTCCCGGCTCCCGTCGGTCGACCCGTCGTCGACCACGATGAGCTCGGCCGTGTACGGGGAGGCGAGGACGCGGTGGATGACGCGCTCCACCGAGGCGGCCTCGTTGTAACACGGCATCACGACGGACAGGCAGGGTTCCATGTCGTTGTGGCTCTCTGGTCAGTCGGAGCACCAGGCCGATGGCACCGGGCGGGGGAGCCGATGGGGCAGGGGCCCCCGTCGGCACGTGGCGGGCGAGGTCCCTGGTCTCGCCTCCGCTTCGCTTCGGCTCGCTCGGGGCTGCGTCCGTAGGACCCGGGTGCCCGCCACCGACAATCAGGTTCCCACGGTCCAGGACGAGAGGTACTCGGCCTGGGCGGGGGTCAGGGTGTCGATGTCGATCCCCATGGTCTCGAGCTTGAGGCGGGCGATCTCGGCGTCGATGTCGCGGGGAACGTCGTACACCTTGGGCTCGAGCGTGCCCCGGCGGGCCAGGACCCACTCGGCCGACAGGGCCTGGTTGGCGAAGCTCATGTCCATGACCGCCGCAGGGTGGCCCTCGGCCGCGCTCAGGTTGACCAGCCGGCCCTCGGCGATCACCAGCAGGCGCCGGTCGCCGACGAGGAACTCCTCCACGAAGGGCCGTACGGCCCGGCGACCGTCGGGGCCGGCGAGCTCGGCCAGTGCGCCGAGGTCGATCTCGATGTCGAAGTGGCCCGAGTTGGCCATGATGGCCCCGTCCTTCATGGCCTCGAAGTGCTCGGCCCGCAAGACGTCGCGGTCACCCGTGACGGTGACGAAGATGTCGCCCTCGCGGGCGGCATCGGCCATGGGCTCGACCCGGAACCCGTCCATGACCGCCTCCAGGGCCCGCAGCGGGTCGACCTCGCACACCACGACCTGGGAACCCATGCCCCGGGCCCGGCTGGCCACACCCTTGCCGCAGTAGCCGTAGCCGGCGACCACCACCACGCGTCCGGCCAACAGCACGTTGGTGGCTCGGATGATGCCGTCGAGGGTGGACTGCCCGGTGCCGTACCGGTTGTCGAACATGTGCTTGGTGTCGGCGTCGTTGACGGCCACGATCGGGAAGCGCAAGGCCCCGTCGGCCTCCATGGCCCGCAGGCGGATCACGCCCGTCGTGGTCTCCTCGGTGCCGGCCAGCACCTCGGTCACCTGGCCGGCGCGCTGCTGGTGCAGGCGGGAGACCAGGTCGCAGCCGTCGTCCATGGTGACCTGCGGGTGCTCGTCGAGCACTGCGTCCATGTGCTGGAAGTAGGTCTCGGTGTCCTCGCCCTTGCGGGCGTAGGTGTCGATGCCTTCGTCGAGGGCGAGCGAGGCGGCAACGTCGTCCTGGGTCGACAGGGGGTTGGAGGCGCAGGCCACCACCCGGGCCCCGCCCGCCTGCAGGGTGCGCAGCAGATTGGCCGTCTCGGTGGTGATGTGGAGACAGGCCCCCATGGTGATGCCTTCGAGGGGTCGCTCCTTGGCGAAGCGTTCCCGGATGCTCGTCAGCACCGGCATGTGCGTGTCGGCCCAGGCGATGCGCTGGCGGCCCAACTCGGCGAGGGCGGGATCGGTGACGTCGTAGCTCATGACGAAGAGACTCCTTCTGCGTGGGCCGCCGATCTCTCGCGTTCTCCTGCGGAGGTGGCCAGCGCCTGCTTGATGTGGGTGATGGCGGAAATGGGCCCGGGGTCGATGCCTTCGGCGAGGGCCAGGTAGACCGAGGTGAAATCGCCCACCAGCATGAGGTCGAGGAGCTGGGCCAGCTCACCGTCGCCCTCGGCCCGCACCTCTTCGATGCCGGCAACCACCTCGTCGAGGAGCTGGTAGGTGAGTTCGAAGCGGTGCATCACCTGGGGGTGCTCGAAGTCGTGACGGAGGCCGACCAGGGTGATGATCTGACGGGTCAGGTCGCCGTGCTGGCCCCACCCGGCCACCTCGTTGTGGCACACCTCGGGTTGGAAGTTGGAGAAGGCGGGGATCTTGGCGTTCTCGTTCATCTGGTTCTTCCAGCGGTGGGCGGCGACGCCGCCCAGTGCCCCTCCCCCGTGGATCAACGGGATGGTCCGACCGATGCGCCGGGCCAGTTCCTCGGCCCGGTTGTCGGGACGGACGAGCTCGTCGCGACGGGCGCCGATCTGTTCGATGGCGGCCGCCACCCAGTGGGATGCCCCCGGGAACAACCCCATGTCCTCGAGCACGAGCATGGGGGGAACGGCGAGGGCGCCGATGGCCGCTCGGGGCTGGGGGATGCTGTCGGGGACCCGGACGACGGGGGCTCCCCACGCCCGGGCCAGCCGCTCGAGCTCGCCGCCGCTGGTGACGGCCACGATGCGTGCCCCCTGGAGGGCGGCCTCGGTGACGGCTTCGATGGTCTCCTCGGTGTTGCCCGAGAAGGAGATGGCGAACACCAGCGTGCTCTCACTCACGAAGGCGGGAATGTCGTAGCCCTTGAACACCAGCACCGGGACGGGCATGTACGGGCCGGCGGCGGCCATGAGCACGTCGCCGGCGATGGCGCTGCCGCCCATGCCCAGCACGACGACCTGCTCGACTTCGTCGCGCCGGGGCAGGTTGTCGAAGTCGCGCTCGGTGGCCAGGGCGTCGGCCACCTGCTCGGGAAGCGACGCGACCGCGGCCAGCATGTTCTGGCTGTCGACCGGCGCCTGGGTGCTCGTCATGGTGTCTTCCCGGGTGGTGCCTCGAAGGTGGGCGAGATGCCCTCGGCCGTGACTCTGGCCATGATCCGCTCGTGTTCGGTGTCGGAGACGGTCTCGGCCTCGTCGATGATCATGTCGGGGATGTCGTCGCGGATGGCGTACCGGCGCTTGAGGCGCGGGTTGTAGAGCGCGTCCTCGTCGCCCAGGTAGAACAACGGGCCCTTGTCCTCGGGGCAGGCCAGGATCTCGAGGAGCAGGGGGTCGAGGGCCATCAGGCACCTTCCTTTACCAACTCGACGAGGCGAGCAGTGTGCTCCTTGCAGGCATCCGTGGTGGCCGCCTCCACGTTGATGCGCAACACGGGCTCGGTGTTGGAGGGACGGAGGTTGAACCACCACTCGCCGGAGTCGACGGTGAGGCCGTCGGTGCGGTCCTGGGTGGCGGAGGAGAAGGCCGCGGCCACGCGGTCGATGACGGCGGCAGGGTCGGGGACCTCCACGTTGACCTCGCCGGAGTCGGCGTAGCGCTCGACCGGCTTGCGCAGCTCTGAGAGCGGCACGTGCGAGACCGACAGCTGCTGGAGGACGACCATGGCCGCGATCAGGCCGGAGTCGGCCCGGTAGTTGTCGCGGAAGTAGTAGTGACCCGAGTGCTCACCGCCGAACACGGCCCCTGTCTCGGCCATCACCGCTTTGATGAACGAGTGGCCCACCCGGCTGCGCAGGGGGACACCACCGCTCTCCAGGATCACCTCGGGGACGGCTTTGGAGCAGATGAGGTTGTAGATCACCGTCGCTCCGGGGTTGACGGCGAGAACGGCCTGGGCCACCAGGGCGGTCGTCGCCGAGCCGGAGACGGGAACGGCGTTCTCGTCGACCAGGAAGACCCGGTCGGCGTCGCCGTCGAAGGCCAGGCCGACGTCGGCTCCGGTCTCGAGGACCCTGGCCTGCAGGGCGACGAGGTTCTCGGGTTGGATGGGGTCGGCCGGGTGGTTGGGAAACGACCCGTCCAGCTCCGGATAGAGGACTTCGAGGTCGAAGGGCAGACCCTCGAAGGCACGGGGCACGACCAGACCGCCCATGCCATTGGCCGTGTCGGCGACCACCTTCAAGGGACGCAGGACCGAGGTGTCGACGAAGGACTGCACGTGGCGGACGTACTCGGGGAGAAGGTCGACGGCCGACACCGTCCCGGGCGTTACCGCGGCGCCGGCGGGCGAGGCCGTCTCGGCCATGGCCTTGATGTCGGCCAGTCCCGAGTCCTGGCCCACCGGACGGGCGCCGTCCAGGCAGAGCTTGATGCCGTTGTAGGCCGCCGGGTTGTGCGAGGCCGTGAACATGGCGGCCGGCGACCCGAGATGGCCGGCGGCGAAGTAGACGAGGTCGGTGGACGCCAGGCCCAGGTCGACGACGTCGGCCCCGTTGGCGGTGACTCCGTCGATGAACGCTCCGACCAGGGCGGTTCCCGATTCACGCATGTCCCGCCCAACTACGATGCGTGACGCCTTGCTGAACCGGGCGAAGGCGGCCCCCACGGCGCGAGCCACCTCGGAGTCGAGCTGGTCGGGGACGATGCCGCGAATGTCGTACGCCTTGAAGACGCTGTCGAGGGAGCCCACGACGCTCCACCCTAGTGGGCGGTCTCGACCGCCCTCGCCTGGGCCTGGGGGACGGGAGACCGACGACGGCACCCGACTCCCGTACGATTCGTCCGGGCCGCTCGCAGCAGGCGACGGCCGACCGACGACACCGAGGCGGGATCCACACCCTGCCGGGAAGGACAGAACTGCTCTCGGTGGTGATGCCCGCGCACGACGAGGAGTACTGGCTGGGCGTGGCCGTGTCCGAGGTGGCCGCCGGGCTGCGGGCCCGGGACCAGCCCTTCGAGATCGTGATCGTCGAGAACGGCTCGACCGACGCCACCCTCGAGGTGGCCCGAGGGCTGGAAGCCGAACACCCCGAGGTTCGGTCCATCTCCCTCGATCAGGCCGACTACGGACTGGCGCTGCGAGCCGGCTTCCTCGCCGCCACGGGCGAGATCGTGGCCATCTTCGACGTCGACTACTTCGATCTCGGCTTCCTGGACCGGGCCCTCGTGGTGGTGGGCGATCCGCAGGGGCCGGCCATCGTCGTGGCCAGCAAGCGGGGCGACGACGCCGTCGACACCCGGCCGCCGCTGCGCCGCCTGGTCACGTCGGTGTTCGCCCTGGTGCTGCGGGCCGGATTCGGGCTCGGCGTCTCCGACACCCACGGCATGAAGGTCCTCCGCCGGGAGCCCCTGGTCGACCTGGCCCGGGCCTGCCGGTTCGGCACCGACCTGTTCGACACCGAGCTGGTGCTCCGGGCCGAGCGCGAGGGGCTACGGGCCGTGGAGATCGGGGTCACCGTCGAGGAACGGCGCCCGTCGCGCAGCTCCATCCTGCGCCGCATCCCTCGGACCCTCGGCGGCCTGGCCCGCCTCCGCGTCGCCCTGTGGCGCGAGCGCATCTGACCCACCGGCCGGGAGGTTCCCTGTCGCGTTGCCGACCTCACAGGTAGGCAAGGCGACAGAGAGAAGGTCTCAGATGGGGAACAGCGAGGGTGCCTCGGGCTCGGGGTCGGCCAGCAGCTCGGGGCCGTCGTTGGCCGTGCTGTTGACCAGCCGGCTCACGGGGCGGGCGACGAGCCCACCGACGGGCGGGCGGCGCAGGAGGTCGAGGAGGGCCTCCTCGTCACGGTTGTCGGGGTCGAGCCACTCGTCCCAATGGCGCCGCTCGACGAAGGCGGGCATGCGGTCGTGGAGGGGGGCGACGTCGTCGTTGGCCGCGGTGGTGACCAGGGCACACGACACAAGAGGTTCGACCCCAGGAGTCAGCTGGCCGCTCGGACGGCCAGACCAGCGGTCCCAGACGGCGGCGATGGCCAGGATCGAACCGTCGGGTGGGGCGACGAGGTGGGGTCGGCGGGTGCCCGCGCCTCTGTTCTCCCGCTCAGAGGGCCGCTCGGGCCCAGGGCTCCATTCGTAGAAGCCGTCGACGGGGACCAGGCAGCGCCGTCCGGCCAGGGCGCCGGCGAAGTGGGGCCGGTCCCGCAGGCTCTCGACTCTGGCGTTGATCGGGCGGGGCCCCGACGTAGGGTCGGTCGCCCACGAGGGGACGAGACCCCAGACCATGGCGCCGAGTCGTCTGGTGACCGGGCCACTGGGCTGGCGGCGACGGCCGGCAACGGCGTAGACGCGGCTGGCCGGGGCCACATTCCACCGGAGGCCGAGATCGGGGGCCACGACCTCGTCGACGCCCATTTCGGTCGCTAACAGGTCACGTGTCCGGGCCGCTACCACCCGCCCGCACATCAGCCCCCACCTCCGGCGGTCACGGGACGTAGTACAGCAGGAAGGCGAGGGTGGCGTAGACCCCCATGGTGGCCGCGCAGAGAGTGAGGGCCACCCGTTCGGCCCAGGGCCTGGAGGTGATCGAGGCCAGGGCGAACACCACCGGGAAGGCCCCGAAGCCGTAGCGCTCGAACGAGCCGAGGTTCCGCGCCGACAGGGCCAGGACCAGCGAGGCCACTACGTAGGCCCCGTAGGCGGCCGGCCATCGGCGACAGACGACCACAGTGAGGACGACCATGATCACGACCCAGGGCAGATGCTGGGCGTTCAGGCCACCGTGGCCTTCGAGCACATGGGCGGTGGAGCGCACCAGGGTGGTCACCGGGTCCACGAAGCCACCCCGCAGGTAGCCACGGTCCTGTACGCGCATCGGCAGCAGGGGGTCTCCGAAACGAGCCCCGACCCAGACCAGGAAGACGCCGGTACCCGCCACCGGGGCGACCACGGCGGCGCCTCGGAGCGCTCGCTCGCGGCCCGGGGCGCCCCGCAGGCCCCGGGCCGCCTCGATCAGCGCCGGCAGGGCCAGGAGGAGCCCCACCGGACGGGTCAGCCCGGCCAGGAACCCGGCGGCCGCGGCCCAGCCCCAGTGTCGGGTGCGCAGCGCCAACAGGCACGTCACCGACAGCGCCAACGCCAGCGGCTCGCCATAGCCCATCACCATCACGAACAGGGCCGGGGCGAGGGCCACGAACCATGCCGCCCGCCGGGCCAGGTCGTCGTCGCCCGTCTCCATCAGGCACAGGTGGTGGACGAGGGCGCCCACCACCAACGCGGCCAGGTTCGACACGACGAGGAGGGCGGCCCCCACGTGGCCGGCGAACACCGGGGCCAGGACCCGGCCGACCAGGGGGTAGAGGGGGAAGAAGCGCAGGCTCTCGTCGGGGAGGGCGGCGTACCCCCGATGGGCGATGTCGAAGTACCAGCGACCATCCCAGGAGAGCAGGCCCCGGTGCAGACGCGAGGGGAACCCCGGGACGACGGAGTCGACCTTCGCCGCCACCACGTGGGCCAGGACCAGGGCCCCGATCACGACGACTCGGGCCACCACCCACCCGGGGAGGGCGGCGAGGACATCACTGCGAGCCGGGCCCGGGCGGCTTCCCTTCCGGGGTTCCGGGCCCGAGTCCCGACCACCGACATCCCCGTGACGGCGCCGGCGGCTCGCCGCGGCAGTGGCCGGCAGCCGGCTCACCGATCAGACCCTCATGCCGGGCGGTAACGAATCAGGCCCGGGTGCTCCAAGAACTCGATCTTGATGGACATGACCTTGTCCACGTTGGGCCGGGCGGCCAGAAGGTTGTCGCCGAGCGCGGTGCACTTTCTCCCGAAGGTCAGGTAGTTCGGGGACCACACCAGCCAGATGTCGTGGGCGGGCCCGGCCCGGTCGACCAGCATCCGGGCGAACGGTGCGGTCTTGGCCGCGTGGTTGCGCTCGGCGTAGTCCACCCAGTCGACCCGGTCGGGCGAACCGCCGGCCGGGAAGGGAATCTGGACCAGGCCCCGTTCGCCGAGCATCCGGCTCACGGACGGGCCGAGCTGATCGGGGCAGTAGGCCACGACATCGCCGGGACGGGCCTTGGCCCGCAGCACCGCAGCCACCTTGGCCGCGGTCGTGCGATCACCGAACACATTGGGCGTCACCGCGATGAGGCCGAGGGCGGCGCAGGCGGCAACGATGCCGTGGAACACCCGGGGGTTGGTGAACCTGGTGGCACCGAGGGCGACGAGCAGCACGACGAACGGGAAGAGCACGGCGGCGTAGCGCACGGCGAAGCCGGAGTGACCGATGACACCGGCCACATAGGCCACGGCGAGGGTCCCGAACCCGATGATGGCCAGCACCCGGCCCTCGGGCCGGGTCCGCAGGTCGAGCTCGATGCGATTGCCGTCGACGGACTGGCCGAGCAGGGCGACCACGATGAGCAGCCACGCCAGGATCCCGAAGATGAAGCCGGGGTCCCAGAACCCGCCGGTGAACTGGAACACGGTGTCGAACAGGACGCGCACGTCGGGACTGCCGGCCCACGGGGTTCCCGTATGGCGCAGTTGGAAGAGGAAGCTCGGCAACCATGGCAGGAAGGCCAGACCGCCGACGGCCATGGCGACGGCCGCCCGACGGGCTTCGGTGCGGGCCGCAACCGGGCCCCGAAGGGCCCGGACGGCCACGAAGGTGCCGGCGACGGCCAGCAGGTAGAGCGACCAGTAGTGGGTCAACAGGAGCAGGCCGGTGAGGACCGACACCGCCGCCGCTCGCGACCAGGAGAAGCGTTGGAGCAGATCTCCGAGCGCCAACCAGCCGAGGAGGGCCAGAAGGGTCATCAGCGAGTACATCCGGGCCTCGGTGCCGTAGCGCACGGCGAACGGCGACGTGGCCAGGATCACCAGGGCGACGGCGGCCAACCGGCGCCCGCCCAGGCGGCGGCCGGCGATCCACATGACCGGCATCGCCGCCACCGCGAACACGCCCGACAGCGCGCGCGCGGCGATGGTGCCGGTGCCGAACACCGACATCCAACCGTGGAGCAGCACGTAATAGAGCGGCGGCGCCCCGTCGTGGCGGAGGGCCTCGGGAAGGCGGGAGAGCGGAAGCCGGGCGATGTTCACCGAAAGGGCCTCGTCGAGCCACAGGTGCGAGTTGGCGGTGAATCGCACGACCACACCGACGACGACGATCACCGCGGCCAGGGCGTGCCAGACGGTGACCTGACTGTCCCCGGCATCGCTCAGAGGCGGTGCGGGCTCGGCTCCTGTGCCCACCTGGACACGAGAATCGTCGTCACGGCCGAGAGGGCCGGCGTCGCCCTGGTACCCGAGATGCACGCGAGCACGGTAATGCGCGCTCCGACAGGTCGGGACTCAGCGGTTGGGCTGCGGGCCGGACGAGGTCCCGGTGGCAACCGTCCGCCCGGGGGTGACGGTGTCCCGCCGATCGTCGTCGGTGGCGTCGGGGCCCGGAGAAGGCGGACCATCGGGGTCCGACTCCTGCTCCCGGCGGTCGTCGTCGATCACCACCGGATGGCGGCGCACGACGACGATCAGACCGATTCCCGCGAACGTCAGCAACCATCCCCCCACGTCGACGGGGGTGTAGCCGTAGTGCAGGCTCACGTGCTTCGACGTGGGGATGACAACCATGAGGTTGGGGGTGACCCGCCAGGGGCCCTTGGCCCCCGACGCCGTCCAGTTCGGGAAGTAGGAGACCTTCACCAGCACCGGAGAGCCGGTGCGGTCGACGTCGAACGAGAGGCTGTCGTCGCCTTGGTGGACGTTGCGGACCTGGGTCGGCGCCACCGGCTGCGCCGAGGGTCGGGCCACGGAGACGTCGCTGCCAACGACCGGGGCCTTACCGTTCTTCGATGCCCCCTCGACCGAGGACGCCTTCACCCTGGGCCAGTCCTTGGGGCCGGAGGCGGCCAGGGGGATCTCGCGCCGTGAGGGGTCGTTGAACCAGTCGACGGAGAGCCCCAACCACTCCTTCGAGCCCAGCTTGGTGCCGGTGACGACGTTGGGCTTGAACGCCAGTGGGGTCACCAACTGCGATCCCGCCACCTCGAACACGTGCCAGGCGCCGGTCTGGGCGATCTCGTGCAGGCTGGGATCGGTCTTGGCCTGACCCACGGCTTCGGGCGAGAAGGCCAGGTAGTACCTCGACCCGAGCAGCTGGAGGTCGCGGACGCCTCCCTTCACATCGAGGCTCCGGTAGGGCAGGTCGCGCATGGGGTTGGACGGGGATTTGGCCAGCTCTGCGGCCGAGAGGAAGTGGTACGGCACGGTGGCCGAGGACTCGAAATAGAGGCCCTCCATCGAGTCGATGCACCCGTTCGTCCAGTAGGGCAACAGCATCAGGGCCATGGGCGTCCCGAAGCGGTCGAGGGACGAGTCGTACTCCCAGTGGGCCCGGCCGCACCCCGACGTGCGGCCCACCTGGGCCATGGTGTCGATGATCCCCTTGTACTCGGGGTAGGCGGGCTTGCCCTCGTAGCCGCTGTAGTTCCACTTGGACCAGGCCGAGATGAAGGCCGACTCGGGGCTGGGAGGCTTGGGGGCCCAGTCCGGCAGGACGCCGAGCGGGCCGGCCACGAAGAGCCAGGCGGCGAGAGCGGCCACCACCGGGGCGACCAGGCCGACCTGGCGCGGCGGTCGATCGGGATCGTGGGCGATCAGGCGTCCGAGCAGGCCGACGGCCTCGGCCACGGCCACGCCGGCCAGCAGGAAGACGCAGAGGTACCAGAAGGGCAGGGCCCGGGCGTTCCACAGCCGGGCCTGGGGACCGAACCGGAACACCAGGCCGGACAGCATGGCCAGCACGGTGAGAGCCGTCCCCGTCCGCCGCCCGGCCACCACCGACGCCACCGCCCCGACCAGGGCCATGGCCACCAACCACTTGATGTTGTCGGGGACCAGGTTGTCCTGGTAGGTCGTGAGCTTCTCCCAGCCCATGTTGTTGCTGTAGGGCAGACGGAACAGGAAGGGGATGCTCCAGAAGGCGGCCAGCAGGGCGCCGATGGCCAGGACGATGGCCGCCAACTTGGCTCGGGCCACGCTGGGGCGCAGGGCCAGCAGCACCAGGGCCCCGGACACCGCGAACAGGGTGGGCAACAGGTGGCTCAGCCCGGTCAGGGTGAGGAGCACGGCAGCCCAGACCCGGTACCTGCCGGTGTCGAGGCTGCGGGCGAACACGCCCAGGAACACCAGGGCCAGCGACAGGCTGATGGAGAACGAGAACTCCCCTGCCAGCGTGGAGGCGATGTTGCCGCCGTAGATCGTGTAGCTCCACGTTCCGCCGCCACTCGAGAACCCCGAGTAGAAGAGAAACGGGACGGTGGCCACGGCCAGCAGGGCGGGGCCCGGGAACCGCATGCCCGACAGCCGCCCGAAGGCCCAGGCGGCCACGGGAAGGGTGAGGATGCCGGCCACGGTGACGAGCTTGAAGGCGACCCCGTAGGGCAGGATGAAGCTCAGAACGGCGATCGTCAGGGCGGGCAGGGGGAAGTAGAAGACATAGGCGGGGAAACCGGCGTACCACGAGGGTGCCCACCCGGTGAGGCGAAAGTGCGGGAGCACGTGGTTGCGAAGGAAATCGGGCCCCCAGACGTGAGCGCCGGTATCGCCGCCCGCCGGCGTGCTGTTGGTGACGAGCAGGCTCGGCTGCAGTTGGAACAGGGTGAAAATGACGGCGACGCCAACCACGCCCAGGGTGATCCACGCCTCGATCGGGACGTCCGCCAGGCGTGCCCGCACCCGCGCCGGCACGGAGGGACCGCGCCCTTCCTCCACCGCGTACGTGGCCTGTTCCATGGCCGTCATGTTGGCACCCCGGGCGGGGGTGGGCGCGTCAGGCGCGTGGTACCGGCGGGCACCCCGGCGTAGACTCTCGCCGTGGCGGGTAGCGCGGAGCGGGAGACGAACGGCCCGGGTGTACGAGCGATGAGGACGGAGGACCTGATGGTCGGTCAACAGTGGCTCGCCTTCGTGCGCAACCTCGATTGGGTCACGGCCCACTTCGGGCACCGCTAGAAGCCCGGTGCCCGGCCCCCACCGGCAGTTGAGGCTGCCCGACGTCCGCGAGACCCTCGGCGACCGCTGTTTCTCGCCGGAATCGCCCCGACAGGTGGGGGTGGAACTGGAGTGGCTCACCGTCGCCCGCCATGACCAGGCCGCCCGGGTGGCGCCCGAGTCCTTGGCCCGGGCCGTGGCTGCGACCGGGCCCCTGCCGGGCCGCGGCACCGTCACCTTCGAGCCCGGCGGCCAGCTCGAGGTGAGCGCGCCACCGCACACCAGGATCGCCGAAGCCTGCTCGGCGGCGGCGATCGATGTGGCCCGGGCACGGACGGCAGCCTCGGGGCTCGACGTCGATCTGGTCGGCTTGGGGGCCGACCCGGTCCGCCCGCCCCGGCGCGTCGTCGACACGCCTCGGTACGCGGCCATGGAGGCCTACTTCGACGCCGACGGCCCCGCCGGCCGGCGCATGATGGCCAACACCGCCGCTGTCCAGGTCAACATCGGCGTCGGTCCCACCACCGATGACGCCGCCCGCCAGTGGCGCCTGGCCCACCGCCTGGGCCCCACCCTGGCCGCCGCCTTCGCCAACTCGCCGCTGCTGGAAGGACGCCCGACGGGCTTCCGGTCCGCCCGGTTGGCCACCTGGCTGGCCCTCGACCGCAGCCGCGCCGCCCCGGTGGGCTGGCACCGCCCCGGGCCCGAGGCCTGGGCCGACTACGTGCTTGGCGCCCGGGTCATGCTGATCAGGCCCACGCCCGAACGGTTCGTGGCACTGCGGTCGCCGTTGGCGTTCGGGCAGTGGGTGGTCGAGGGCCATGAGCTGGGGTGGCCCACCCACGACGACCTCGACTACCACCTCACCACGCTGTTTCCCCCGGTTCGTCCCAGGGGATGGCTGGAGCTGAGAATGCTCGACGCCCTACCCGACCCGTGGTGGCAGGTGGCGGTGGCCGTGACCGCGGCCCTCCTCGATGACCCCGAGGCAGGCGACGCCGCCCACCTGGCCGTCTCGGCCAACGGCGCCGGCCGCCGTTGGGTCGACGCCGCCCGCACCGGCCTGGCCACCCCGGCCATCGCCGCCTCGGCCCGGAGCTGCTTCGACGCCGCCCTGACCGCTCTGGAACGCTCGGGTGCCGGAGCCGCCCTCACCAGCCTGGTGGCCGCCTACGCCGAACGCTGGGTGGACCGGGGTCGCTGCCCGGCTGACGACGTTCTCGATGCCTGGGAGCGCCACGGCGCCCTCTTCCCCGAGCCGGTCGAGGTCGTGGCGTGACGCTCGACGTCTCGTCGTCGCGATCGCCCCACCAGGGCGGGGACGGGACCGTGGTCGACAAGACGACGGTCGCCGTCCACCTCGACGCAGCCCGGCAGAGGTCGCTCGATCTCCTGGCGCCACTGTCCGACGCCGATCTGGTCCGTCAGCACTCGCCGATCATGTCGCCCCTGGTCTGGGACCTGGCCCACGTGGGCAACTACGAGGAGCTGTGGCTCCTCCGGGCGGTGTCGGGGGCACCACCGATCGACGCCGCCCTCGACGACATCTACGACGCTTTCCGCCATCCCCGTCCCGACCGCCCCGCCCTCCCGCTCCTGGGCCCGGCTGGTGCTCGCCGCTATCTCGGAGATGTTCGCAGCCGGGCCCTGGACGTCCTCGACGCTCTGGCCGGCTTCGACGCCGGCGAGGCATCCCTTCTGACCGACGCCTTCGTGTACGGCATGGTGATCCAGCACGAGCACCAGCACGACGAGACCATGCTGGCCACCCTCCAGCTCATGGGTGGCGACGGTTATCGACCCCTCGCCCCCGCTCCCCCGCCGGGGGCGGCACTGGGCTCCACCGAGATCCGGGTGCCGGGTGGCCCCTTCGTGATGGGCACCGACGACGAGGCCTGGGCGTTCGACAACGAACGTCCGGCCCACGTGGTCGACCTGGAGGCCTTCTGGATCGACCCCGCCCCGGTGAGCAACGGCCAGTACCTCGACTTCATGGGTGACCGTGGGTACCACGAGCGACGCTGGTGGACCGACGAAGGCTGGGCGTGGCGTACCGAGACGGGGGTCGAGCACCCCCAGTTCTGGCGACACGATGGGGGCACCTGGGCGAGGAACCGGTTCGGTTGGGAGGAGGCGGTGCCCGTCGACGAGCCCGTGCAGCACGTCTGCTGGCACGAGGCCAGCGCCTACGCGGCCTGGGCGGGGCGGCGGCTGCCCACCGAGGCCGAGTGGGAGAAGGCGGCCTCGTGGCCCGGCGACGGCCACAAGCACCGCTTTCCCTGGGGCGACCAGCACCCCGCCGATCGCTGCGTCGCCAACCTGAGCCAGCACCACTTCCGGCCCGCGCCGGTGGGCGCCTACCCCGCGGGTGCCACGCCGGGAGGGTGCCGCCAGTTGCTGGGCGACGTCTGGGAGTGGACGTCGAGCGACTTCGAGGCCTACCCGGGCTATCGCTCCTACCCGTACCGCGAGTACTCCGAGGTCTTCTTCGACTCGGGGTACAAGGTGCTGCGAGGTGGATCGTGGGCCACCCACCCCACGGCGGTGCGCACGACGTTCCGCAACTGGGACCACCCGGTGCGCCGACAGATCTTCGCCGGCTTCCGCTGCGCCCGCGACGACTGAACAAGCTGCGACGAGCGAGTACCTGACCATGTGCCGCTTCCTCGCCTACCTCGGACGACCGGTGGGCCTCGAGGGCCTCGTGTGGGGCCCACCCCATTCCCTCGTGCGCCAGAGCTGGGCCCCGCGCCGGCAACGCCAGGGTGCGGTGAACGCCGACGGGTTCGGGCTCGGCTGGTACGACCTTGCCGTTCGGCCCGAGCCGGCCCGCTGGCGGTCGCCCCGGCCGGCGTGGGTGCACGGCAGCTTCCGCAGCGTGGCCGGACTGGTGCGGACCACCTGCGCACTGGCGGCCGTGCGCGACGCCACACCGCCGGCCCCGGTCGAGGAGACGGGCACTCCACCGTTCACCTCCGGGCCGTGGCTGTTCGCCCACAACGGCGCGGTCGAGGGGTTCGGGGCCCCCGAGGCCAACGGTGTCCGCCTGAGGCGCATGGTCTCGGACATGCGGGCTGCGGCCATCGAGGGAGCGTCTGACTCCGAGGTGCTGTTCGCCCTCGCCCTCGACCGCCTCGACGAAGGAGCCGACCCGGGTGCGGCTCTCGCCTCCGTCGTCGCCGACGTCCGGGCCGTCGCCCCTGCCCGCCTCAACATGGTGATCACCGACGGCCGGCGGGTGGCGGCCACGACGGCAGGCGACACCATGTTCGTGCTCGAATCCGAGGGGGCCGTGGTAGTGGCCTCCGAGCCCTACGATGAGGACACCCGCTGGCGGCCGGTACCGGACGGCTCGCTCGTCCGGGTCGACGTCTCGGGGGCAAACGTCATCCCCCTCACCCCTGCCGGGAGTAGCTCACCGTGAAGGCCCGCGTCGAGGTCCACCTCACACCCGACGACCTCCGGGCCGCCCTGCGCGCCGACGTCGAGGCGGGGTTGACCGCCGCCCCCAAGGAGCTCCCTCCGAAGTGGTTCTACGACCGACGGGGATCTGAGCTGTTCGACCAGATCACCCGGCTCCCGGAGTACTACCCCACCAGCCGGGAGCGGTTCCTGCTGGCCGAGCAGAGCGACTACGTGGCCCGCTTCAGCGGCGCCGACACCGTCGTGGAGCTGGGCTCGGGCACCTCGGACAAGACCCGGCTCCTGCTCGACGCCTTCCGTGACGCTGGGTCGCTGCGGCGCTTCACGCCCTTCGACGTCAGCGAGGCCACCGTGCGCCGGGCCGCTGCCGCACTCGCAACCGAGTACCCGGGGGTGGAGATCACCGCCGTCGTGGGCGACTTCGACCACCACCTGGGCGCCATCCCCACCGACGGCAGGCGCCTGATCGCGTTCCTGGGGGGCACCATTGGCAACTTCGCCCCCAAGCCCAGGGCCGAGTTCCTGGCCGCCCTCTCGGCCACCATGGCGCCCGGTGACGCCCTGCTCCTCGGCACCGACCTGGTCAAGTCCGAGGCCCGGATGGTGGCGGCCTACGACGACCCCGGCGGGGTGACGGCCGAGTTCAACCGCAACGTCCTGCGGGTCGTCAACCGCGAGCTCCACGCCGATTTCGTGCCCGAGCGCTTCGCCCATGTGGCCGGTTTCGACCCCGACGAGGAGCGAATCGAGATGTGGCTGCGGGCCGACGAGGCCGAGGCCGTCAGCGTCGACGATCTCGGCCTCAGCGTGGCCTTCGGCGAGGGGGAGACGATGCGCACCGAGATCAGCACCAAGTTCCGACGGTCGGGGATCGAGGCCGAGCTGGGCGATGCCGACCTGGAGCTGGCCCGGTGGTGGACCGACCCCGACGGCGACTACGCCGTCTCCCTGGCCTTCCGTGCGTAGGGCGGCCGGCAGCCCGGGCACCTCCGGCTTCGACGTGGCCCGGGCCCGGGCCGAGACACCCGGCTGTGCCCACGTCGTCCACCTCAACAACGCCGGAGCCTCGCTCCAGCCCTCGCCCGTGCTCGACGCGGTGTTCGCCCATCTCCGCCGGGAGGCCGATATCGGTGGGTACGAGGCGGCGTCCGAGGCGGCCGAGGACCTGGAGCAGCCGTACACGACCGGGGCCGGCCTGCTGGGCTGCGACCCGGACGAGCTCGCCGTGGTGGAGAGCGCCACCCGGGCCTGGCAGTCGGCGTTCGCCGCCGTGCCCCTGGGTCCCGGCGACCGGGTCCTCACCTCGTCGACCGAGTACGGGAGCAATTACCTCCAACTGCTCCACACCGCCCGGCGTCGGGGCGCGAGCATCCAGGTGGTACCCGACGACGAGACCGGGCAGGTGTCCCTCGACGCCCTGGCCCGGGCCATCGACGGCCGGGTGAAGTTGGTGGCCATCACCCACGTGGCCATGGGTGGGGGGCTGGTGAACCCGGTGGCCGGAGTCGGACAGATCACCCGGGCCGCGGGGGTCCCCTTCCTCCTCGACGCCTGCCAGTCCCTTGGCCAGGTCCCTCTCGACGTGGACGCCATCGGGTGCGACTTCCTGACCGCCACCAGTCGCAAGTTCGTGAGGGGGCCACGCGGCGTGGGCCTGCTCTACGCCCGGGCGGCCACGACCGACCACCTGGTGCCGGCCCTGGTCGACCTGCGCTCGGCCACGTGGGCGTCACCCGACAGCTACGCCCTGGAACCGGGTGGCCGCCGCTTCGAGAGCTTCGAGATCTCCACCGCGGCCAAGGTCGGCTTCGGGGTGGCGCTCGCCTACGCCGGGGAGTGGGGCCTCGACGCCATCTGGGCACGCCTCCGGCCCCTGGCTGAGCGCCTGCGGGTGGGGCTGGCTGCCATACCCGGCGTCGAGGTCGTCGACCGGGGTGCGACCCGCGGTGCCATCGTCACCTTCACGGTCGCCGGTTGGGACCCCGCCGACGTCCGCAGCGCCCTCCGCCACGCCGGGGTGAACGTCTCGGTCGTGGAAGCGGCAACTGCCCACCTCGACTTCGACCGTCGGGGGATCGACGCCGTGGTGCGGGCGTCGGTGCACTACTACAACGACGAGGACGACCTCGAGCGCTGCTGCCGTGCCGTCGCCGCCCTGCTCCACCGGCCATGACGGCGAGCACCTCGCCCATGCGCGTCATGGTGGTGGCCGGGACCCGCCCCGAGGCGATCAAGCTCGCCCCCGTCGTGCTCGAGCTCGAGGCGTCGCCCCATTTCGAGGCCGATGTCGCCCTGACCGCCCAGCACCGGGAGATGGTCGACCAGGTCCTGACCCTGTTCGCCATCCGGCCCGCCCACGACCTGAACATCATCCAACCGGGCCAGAGCCTGGCCGACGTCACCACGCGAGCGCTGCGGGGACTGGCCGATCTCCTGGCCGCCGACCGCCCTGACGCCGTGGTCGTGCAGGGCGACACCAGTACCGCCTTCGCCGGCGCCCTGGCCGCGTTCTACGCGGCCGTGCCCGTCGTGCACGTGGAGGCGGGCCTGCGCACCGGGAACGTGCGATCGCCGTTCCCCGAGGAGGTCAACCGTCGCCTCGTCACCCAGTTGAGCGACCTCCATCTGGCCCCCACCCCGGCCAACCGGGCCAACCTCGAGGCCGAGGGCATCGACCCGGCTCGGATCGCCGTCACCGGCAACACCGTCATCGACGCCCTGCTGTGGACGGTCGAGCACTCCTCGCAGGGGTATGGCGACCCCGCCCTGGCCGGTCTCGATGTCGACCCTCGCCGCGTGCTGGTGGTGACGGCCCATCGTCGCGAATCGTGGGGGGCCTCGATGGAGGCCATCGGCCGGGCCCTGGGCGACCTGGCCCGGGCCGAGCCCGACCTGGTGATCGTGTTCCCGATCCACCGAAACCCAGTGGTCCGAGAGTCCATCCTTCCCTCCGTGGCCAGCCTTCCCAACGTGGTGATGGTGGAGCCGTTGAGCTATGGCTGCTTCGCCGCCCTCATGCGCCGGGCCCACATCCTGCTCACCGACAGCGGCGGCATCCAGGAGGAGGGGCCCAGCCTGGGCAAGCCCGTCCTGGTCATGCGGGAGACGACCGAGCGGCCCGAGGCCGTGCGGGCCGGCACCGTCGGCCTGGTGGGCACCGACCAGGGTGCCATCGTCGAATCGGTGTGCGCCCTGCTGCACGACGAGGTCGCCTACCGGAGGATGGCCCGAGCCGCCAACCCCTACGGGGACGGCCACGCCGCCGAGCGGACGGTGGCGGCCATGGCCCACCACTTCGGTTTCGGCCCGCCGGTGGAGGAGTTCGCCCCCCGGGCCTGATGCGACGGCGGCCCGTCGTCCGCCGGGCCGACCTCCGCCCATGCCCGACGCGAAGGAGCCGGAGCAGCCGGG
>JBPCNP010000063.1:0-22514 GCA_051001215.1 Acidimicrobiales bacterium | reverse complement strand
CGGCGTCGTCGGCATCGCTGCGTTCGCCCTGTTCATCTACTCCAACCGCCTCTCGGGCGCCGGGCTGCTCGAGCCCGAGAACATGTCCTCGCTGACCATGGCCATCACCTGTGGGGTGTGCGTGGGGTTCCTTCCCCACAACTTCTCGCCCGCCAAGGTGTTCATGGGCGACGGCGGCGCCCTGCTGCTCGGCCTGCTCATGGCCGCAGCCACCATCTCGGTGGGGGGCCGCACCGCCGACCAGTTCAGCGGGCAGACCTACTTCTTCTTCGCCCCCCTGTTCATCCCGTTCTTCATCCTCGGCGTCCCCATTGCCGACACCGGGTTCGCCATCCTGCGCCGGGCGATCAGTCGGGCGTCGGTCGCCGAGGCCGACAAGGCCCACCTCCACCATCGCCTCATGGAGATGGGCCACGGCCCCCGCCGATCGGTGCTGATCCTCTGGGCCTGGACCGCCGTGCTGTCCGGGGTGGTGCTGGTGCCGACCTTCACCAATCAGGGCAACGCCATCGTGCCGTTCCTGGTCGCCGGGTTGGGCGTGCTCCTGTACACGTTCTTCCATCCCATGGTGCGCAAGCCTCCTCCTGTGGGCGTGTTCGACCAGGAGGCACCCTGGACGCCGCCACCTGTCGATCGACGGCACCGCCGGCCCGTCGTCGGCAGTCACCCCCCCCCTTCGGTGCCACCGCCGGCCGCGCCAGGGGCCCGACACTTGCGGCCTCCTCGTGCTGTCCCGTAAGTTGCGTCTCAGATCCACAGAAAACGCCAACCGAGCTGGTCGGACCGTGGGCGCCCATGCAGTGCTGCCAGGAGTCACGGGTTGGAGCTTCAGGAACAGAACTCCGGACGCAGGAGCCAGTCTTTGGCGCCCCCGGAAGGGGAGCACCTGAGCCCCTTGCTCATGGCGCGCCAGGCGACCTACCGCGGCTTCGGCGACGCCTTGGCCATGGCTTTCGAAATGGTCATGACGCCGCTGCTGTTCGGCCTGGGAGGCTACGGCCTCGACCGCTGGCTGGCGACGTCGCCCGTGTTCACCGTGGTCCTCAGCCTGCTGGCCATCATCGGCATGTCGGCCCGGATGTGGTACGGCTACGATGCCCGCATGCGTGCCCACGAGGCAGCCGGACCGTGGGCGAAGACCTCGTCCGACACGGCTGTCACTCCAGCCGAGCGGGAGCGCCCATGAAACCTGCCCAGGTCGAAACGGCGGCGACCGGCAACCAGATCCCCGTCGAGACACCGGCGGTCGAGCGTGAGGTGGCCTTCGACATGATCAGGAGGGGCGCCCCCGCCCTTCCACTCGTGGTCGTGGTGGCCGGGCTCATCTGGGGCGTCCACGGTGCCCTGTCGGCTGCGTTCGCCGTCGGCGTGGTGCTGGTCAACTTCGTCATCTCCGCGCTGCTCGTGGGCTGGGCGGCCCGAGTCTCGCCCGCTGTGCTCATGGGCACGGTGCTCTTCGGGTTCCTGGGCCGGATGCTCCTGTTGACGGTGGCCGTGGTGGCCGTGAGGGACTTCGCCTGGGTCAACCTGACGGCGCTGGCCATCACCCTCCTCGTCACCCATCTGGGGTTGCTGATGTGGGAGACCCGCCATGTATCGGCCAGCCTGGCCTTTCCCTCGCTGACGCCCAAGCGGCAGGCCTGAGCGTGAGCCTCCTCCTCGGCCTCGAGTTCCCCCCGGTCAACCAGCTCACCGAGTGGCAGCCGCTCTTCCTCAAGGGCTCCGCCTTCGAGGTCAACAAGGTCGTGCTGCTCATGTGGCTGGCCGTGATCATCGTGCTGGGCCTGTTCCTCGTCGCGGGCCGTCAGTCCCGGAAGGGCCTGGTGCCCAGCGGCGTGCAGAACGTGGTCGAGTTCGGCGTGGAGTTCGTCCGCAACGACGTCATCCTGCAGACCATCGGCCCCGAGGGCATGGGCTACACGCCGTTCCTGGTCACCGTGTTCTTCTTCGTCTTCATCTGCAACGTCTACGAAGTCATCCCGGTCATCCAGATGCCCGTCAACGCCCGGATGGCCGTGCCCGCGTTCCTGGCCATCGTCGTGTGGGCGATCTTCAACTTCGTCGGCATCAAGAGCCAGGGGCTCTTCGGGTACTTCAAGTCGATGCTCTTCCCCCCGGGGGTGCCCAAGTTCCTCCTCCCGCTGGTAGCGCTCATCGAGCTCGTATCAACGGTGTTCGTGCGCCCCTTCTCGCTCGCCGTGCGGCTCTTCGCCAACATGCTGGCCGGCCACCTGCTGCTGGTGAGCTTCGGCGTGCTGTCCGAAGCGTTGTTCGCGGCCACGATCGTCGGAGCCGTCGTCCCGTTCGCCCTGTTGGTGGCACTCACCGGCTTCGAGGTCCTCGTCGCGGGCCTCCAGTCGTTCATCTTTGTCATCCTCACCGCCGTGTACATCGGCGGGGCCATGCATCCCGAGCACTAGGAGGCACCCTTGTTAGACATCATTGCGCAGGCCGCAGCGGACCCATCCCCCGGACTGAAGGTCATCGGGGCGGGAATCGTCTACGGAGGTGCAGCCATCGGACCGGGGATCGGCATCGGCATCGTCGTCGGCAACGCCATCACCGCCATGGCCCGCCAACCGGAGGCCGCCGGCATGGTCCGCACGACCATGTTCTTGGGCATCGCCTTCACCGAGGCGTTGGCCCTGTTCGGTTTCGTGCTCACGTTCCTCCTCAAGGGCGGTTAGGCCACGTGGTCGCCGTGAGCAGCGGCAGCACGTTCAAGACACGCGTTTTCGCCGGGTTCGTGCTGGCGACCGCCCTCGTGCTGGGTTCGGGCGGGCCGGTGCACGCCGCCGAGAAGCAGACCCCGGAGAGCCAGTGCGTCCTGGATGCCGCCAAGACCGGCAAGCAGGCCTCCGAGTGCCTCAAGACCCCGAACCCCATCCTGCCCAAGAAGAGCGAGCTGGTGTGGGGCACCCTGTCCTTCCTGGTCCTCCTGGTCGCCATGGCCAAGTGGGCCTACCCCGGGGTGAAGAAGGGGATGGACGCGCGAGCCGAGAAGATCAAGACCAGCCTCGACGAGGCCGAGAGCACGCGCACCGAGGCCCAGGCCATTCTGGACGACTACCGCAAGCAGCTGGCCGACGCCAAGAGCGAGGGAGCCCGTATCATCGAGGAGGCTCGCCAGGCGGCCGACAAGCTGCGCCAGGACCTCAAGCGACAGGCCGAGGCCGAAGTGGCCGACGTCAAGGCCCGGGCCCAGGAGGACATCTCCGCCCAGGTCGAGCGGGCCAAGGCCGACCTCCAGTCGCGAGTCGCAACCCTGTCGGTCGACCTGGCCGAGAAGGTCGTCGAGCGCAGCCTCGACCGCCAGACCAACCTGGCCCTCATCGAGAACTTCATCCGCCAGACCGAGTCGGCGAATTGACCGAGCGCAGCGACGAGGTCGTCGAGGGGTACGCCACGGCCATCTTCGAGGTGGCCCAGGTCGAGGGCGTCCTCGACGAGGTCGAGGACCAGCTCTTCCGCTTCGCCCGGGTGCTCGACAGCTCCGATGAGCTTCGCCAGACCATCACCGACGCCGGCCTGCCGGCTGAACGCCGTCAGGGCATCGTCGAGGATCTCCTCGGGGGACGGGCCCATCCCCTCACCTCCACCCTGGTGGCCTTCGTCGTCGCCGCCGGCCGGTCGCGCGAGCTGTCGGCCATCATCGAGGTGGTGGTCGAGCGAGCGGCCGCAGCACGTCGACAGGTGGTCGCCGAGGTGCGCTCCGCCATTCCCCTCGACGACGACCAGCGTCGCCGCCTGGCCCACGCCCTGTCCTCCAACCTGGGCAAGCAGGTGGAGGTCAAAGTCGTCGTCGACCCGGCAGTCCTCGGTGGCCTGTCCGCCAAGGTGGGCGACACCGTGATCGACGGTACCGTCCGCCACCGCCTCGAACTGCTGCGCGAGAGCCTGTAGACCCGCCAGGGAGCGACCACATGACCGACCAGATGACCATTTCGTCCGACGACATCGCCGCGGTCCTGCGCAAACGGCTCGAGGGGTTCTCCCCGGACCTGGAGAAGCAGCAGGTCGGGCGCATCACCGAAGTCGGCGACGGCATCGCCCGCGTGTCCGGCCTGCCCAACACCGCCGTCAACGAACTGCTCGAGTTCGAGGGTGGCACCCTCGGCCTGGCCCTGAACCTCGATGAGGGGTCCATCGGCGCCGTGGTGCTGGGCAGCGTCGACCACATCGAGGAGGGACAGTCGGCCACCGCCACCGGCCACATCCTGTCGGTGCCTGTCGGCGACGCCCTGCTCGGCCGGGTCGTCGACTCCCTCGGCCAGCCCATCGACGGCAAGGGCCCGATCAACACCAGCGAGAACCGTCGCCTCGAGGTCCAGGCGCCCGGCATCATCCAGCGCCAGCCGGTGAAGCAGCCCCTCCAGACCGGTATCAAGTCGATCGACGCCATGATCCCCATCGGCCGTGGCCAGCGCGAGCTGATCATCGGTGACCGCAAGACGGGCAAGACGGCCGTTGCCGTCGACACCATCATCAACCAGAAGGGCCAGGGGGTGAAGTGCATCTACGTCGCCATCGGCCAGAAGGGCTCCACGGTGGCGGAGGTGGTGGCCACTCTCGAAGAGGCCGGGGCCATGGACTACACCGTCGTGGTCAGCGCGCCGGCCGCCGACCCCGCGCCCTTCAAGTACATCGCCCCGTACGCGGGCTCGGCCATCGGCACGCACTGGATGGAGGCCGGCGACCACGCCCTCATCGTCTACGACGACCTGTCCAAGCAGGCCGAGGCCTACCGGCAGCTCTCGCTGCTCCTGCGCCGGCCCCCCGGCCGCGAGGCCTACCCCGGCGACGTGTTCTACCTCCACAGCCGCCTCCTCGAGCGGGCGGCCAAGCTCTCCGACGACGGCGGTGGCGGGTCGCTCACCGCTCTGCCCATCATCGAGACCAAAGAGGGCGACGTCTCGGCCTACATTCCGACCAACGTCATCTCCATCACCGATGGCCAGATCTACCTGCAGACCGACCTCTTCCGCTCGGGGGTCCGTCCCGCCATCGACGTGGGGATCTCCGTCTCCCGAGTGGGCGGCAGCGCCCAGATCAAAGCCATGAAGTCGGTGGCCGGCACGCTCAAGCTCGACCTGGCCCAGTTCCGCGAGCTCGAATCGTTCGCCAGTTTCGGGTCCGAGCTGGACAAGACGTCGCAGGCACAGCTCGCCCGTGGGTACAAGCTCACCGAGCTGCTCAAGCAGGGCCTGCACTCGCCCATGCCCATCGAGGAGCAGGTGGTGTCGATCTTCGCCGGCACCAAGGGGTTCCTCGACGACATCGAGACCGACGACGTGGCCCGCTTCGAGTCCGAGCTGTTGGAGGAGTTCCGCAGTCGTTACAGCGAACTCCTGACCGAGATCAAAGACGGCGGCAAGCTGCCCGAGGAGCAGAAGCTCAGCGAGGCCATCGAGGGCTTCAAGGAGCGGTTCCACCCCTCGGGCGACGGTGACGACGACGGCAGCGACACCAAGGACGAGAAGGGCAAAAAGAGCGACAACGAGGACAAGGAGAGCGGCGACGAGGGCAAGGACGACAGTTGATGCCCCCGCCGGGGCGAGGGCGACATGGCTAGCGGGCAGGAACGCAAGCTGCGGCGCCGGGTGAAGAGCGTCCAGTCGACCAAGAAGATCACCCGGGCCATGGAGATGATCGCGGCCAGCCGCATCATCAAGGCCAAGGACCGGGTGGCGGCCGCCCGCCCCTATGCCGAGCAGATCACCGAGGTCCTCCGCCAATTGGCCGCCGCCGGTGTCGGCCTCGACCATCCCCTCCTCAAGGAGCGGGAGGTCCAGACCGTCGGGTACGTCGTGCTCGCCGCCGACCGGGGCCTGGCCGGCGCCTACAACACGTCGGTGCTGCGCACCGCCGACCGGGCGCTGCAGGCGGACAAGAAGGAGGGCAAGGACTACTCGCTGTCGCTGTCGGGACGCAAGGCCGAAGGTTACTTCCGCTACCGCGGGTACCGCATCGACGAGGCCAACTCGGGGTTCACCGAGAAGCCGTGCTACGAGGACGCCCGCCGGGTGGCCGCCGGCATGATCGAGCGCTACGCCGAGGGCGAGGTCGACCAGGTTCAGATCGTCTATACCCGGTTCCTCTCCGCCGGGTCCCAGAAGGTGACCAACTCGCGGCTGTTGCCCCTGGAGAAGGACGAGATCGATGATCTGGCCGCCGAGGGCCCCAAGGCCGACTACGAGTTCGAGCCCTCGGCCGAGGGCATCCTCGAGCTGCTGCTTCCCCGCTACGTGGAGTCCCGGGTGTTCGCGGCCATGCTCGACGCGTCGGCCAGTGAGCACGCGGCCCGCCAACGGGCCATGAAGTCGGCCACCGACAACGCCGAGGACATGATCAAGTCGCTCGGCGTTCAGGCCAACAAGATCCGCCAGGCGGGCATCACCACCGAGATCATGGAAGTCGTCGGCGGAGCCGAGGCGCTCCGCCAGTGAAGGAGTTCCCGCGATGAGCGACCCGACCAGCCCCACCTCGAGCACCAGCCCCAGCTCGAGCAGCAACGCCAACGATCAGCCCGCCGTCGGTCATGCCGGCGGCGGTCCTGCCGCCGCCGCTCAGTCCCAGGGCAACCAGTCCCAGGGCAACCAGTCCCAGGACAGCGGCGCCCCGTCCCAGGACGGCGGCGCCCCGTCGGCGGACGGCGGCTCCTCGTCGGCGGTCAAGGATGGGCGCATCATGGGCATCGCCGGCCCCGTCGTCGATGTCGAGTTCCCTCCCGGGGCCCTGCCCGAGATCAACGGTGCCCTGTCGATGACCGTCGAGCTCGAGGGCGACAAGATCGAGATCATGGCCGAGGTGGCCCAGCACATCGGCGAGAGCCGGGTCCGGGCCATCTGCATGAAACCCACCGACGGCCTGCGGAGGGGAACCCCGGTGCGCAACCTGGGACACGGCATCACCGTGCCCGTCGGCCCCGGCGTGCTCGGCCACGTGTTCAACGTCATCGGCGAGCCCCTCGACACGGGTGGCAAGGAGGTCGATGGGATCAACGAGCGGTGGGAGATCCACCGCCCCCCGCCGCCGTTCGACGAGCTCGAGCCCCGCTCGGAGATGTTCGAGACGGGCATCAAGGTCATCGACCTGCTGGCTCCCTACGTGAAGGGCGGCAAGATCGGCCTGTTCGGTGGGGCCGGCGTGGGCAAGACCGTCATCATCCAGGAGATGATCCACCGGGTGGCCGAGGAGCACGGCGGCGTGTCGGTGTTCGCCGGGGTGGGCGAGCGCACCCGAGAGGGCAACGACCTCTGGCTGGAGATGCAGGAATCCGGCGTCATGGAGAAGGCCGCCCTGGTCTTCGGGCAGATGGACGAGCCGCCCGGCGTGCGCCTGCGCGTCGCCCTGTCGGCCCTCACCATGGCCGAGTACTTCCGTGACGAGGAGAACCAGGACGTCCTGCTGTTCGTGGACAACATCTTCCGCTTCGTGCAGGCCGGCTCCGAGGTGTCCACCCTGCTCGGCCGCATGCCCTCTGCGGTGGGCTACCAGCCCACCCTGGCCGACGAGATGGGTGAGCTCCAGGAGCGCATCACGTCCACCAAGGGCCGGTCGATCACCTCGCTGCAGGCCGTCTATGTGCCCGCCGACGACTACACCGACCCCGCCCCGTTCACCACCTTCACCCACCTCGACGCCACCACCGAGCTGTCGCGTGACATCGCCTCCCGGGGCATCTACCCGGCCGTCGACCCGCTGGCCTCGACGTCGCGGATCCTCAGCCCCGAGGTGGTCGGCGAGCACCACTACCAGGTGGCTCGCCGGGTGCAGGAGACCCTCCAGCGCTACAGCGAGCTCCAGGACATCATCGCCATCCTCGGCGTCGACGAGCTGTCCGAGGAGGACAAGCTCACCGTCCAGCGGGCCCGGAAGGTGGAGAAGTTCCTCTCCCAGCCCTTCTTCGTGGGTGAGCAGTTCACCGGCATCCCCGGCGTCAGCGTGTCCGTGGAGGAGACGGTGGCGTCGTTCGAGGCCCTGGTCGACGGCGAGCTCGACGACATCCCCGAGCAGGCGTTCTTCAACGTGGGCGGGGTCGACAGCGTGCGGGAGAAGGCCAAGACCCTGTCCAGGGAGGAGAAGGACGACGACGAGGACGAGGCCGCCTGAGCATGGCCATGAACGTCGAGCTCGTCTCGCCCGAGCGCATCCTGTACTCGGGAGACGCCGAGATGGTGACGTGTCGCACCGTCGGTGGCGGCGACATCGCCTTCCTGGCCGATCATGCGCCCTTCCTGGGCGCCTTGGAGATCGGGCGGGTGAAGGTGAAGACCACCGAGGGCGAGGACTTGCAGGCCGCCGTCCACGGCGGGTTCGTCCACGTGCGTGACAACCAGGTGATCATCCTGTCCGACGTGGCCGAGCTGGCCGGCGACATCGACGCCGACCGCGCCCGCAAGGCCAAGGATGCGGCCGAGAAGCGGGAGTCGGACATGGACGACGAGGAGGCCGAAGCCGCCATCGCCCGAGCCGACGTCCGCTTGGAGCTCGCCGGCAAGTAGCTTCGCCAGGCTTCTGTGTCGCGTTACCTACGGGAGGTAGGTAACGCGACAAAGAAGCCTGCTCGATCTGGCGGGCGTCGCACCTGAACTGGCCGACGGAGCGCTCGACGATGGGTTGGTGCGGGGGCTCACCACCCTCGGCTCGGTGGAGCGGATGCTCGATCGCAGCGGAGGCAACGGTCGCGCCGGCACGTCTCTGTTGCGGGCGCTCGTTGCCGCACGGTCGGCCGGACAGGCTCCTACCGAGAGCCCACTCGAGGACCGGAGCGCCTGTCTCCCGTAGGGCAGGCGTCTCGGGGATCATGGAGACATGTCCCGTGTGCGCCTCGGGGTGGCTCTCGTCCTGCCGCCTCCTCTCGATCGGGAGATCGACACCCTGCGACGAGCGACGGGTGACGGGACCCTCGGGCGGGTGCCCCCCCACTGCACCCTGGTGTCGCCCGTCAACGTACGGGCCGACCGGGTGCTCGACGTGGTGGCCCTCCTTCGCAGCGCGGCGGCGGTCACCCACCCCTTGCGGGTCCTCCTGGGCCCACCCACCACGTTCCTGCCCGACAACCCCGTGCTCTACCTGCCCCTGGAAGAAGGAGCGGCGCCGGTGCGGGCCCTTCGCGACCGAGTGTTCCGGGAGCCGCTGGCCCGACCGCTCACGTGGCCCTACGTCCCCCACGTCACCGTGGCCGACGAGGCTGACCCCGAGCGCATCGTCGCCGCCCAGGTCGCCCTGAGCGACTACCGCACCGACGTGGTGTTCGACCGGGTCCATCTCCTCCAGGAGGGGCCGGGGCGCGTGTGGGCGCCCATTGCCGACTTCCCCCTGAAGGCGCCGGCGGTCGTGGGCCGGGGTGGGTTGCCGGTCGAGCTCTGGGTGAGCACCGCCCTCGACCCCGAGGCCCGGGAGTTCTCGGCGCGCGAGTGGCAGGCCATGGGACCGATCGAGCTGGGCACGCCGATGCCCCACGAGCGAGTGGCGATCAGCGCCCGGCGCGACGACAAGGTGGCGGGCGTGATCACCGGATGGGCCCGGGGCGGGGTGGCGCAACTGTCCAACCTGGTCGTCTGCCCGGCCGACCGGGGACAGGGCATCGGCTCGCGCCTGTTGGCCTCGTTCGAGTCGACGGCCGTCTCACTGGGGTGCTGCCGCCTGGCGTGTCGGGTGCGGGTCGGCAGCCAGGGCCACGGCTTCCTGCAGCACCGGGGGTGGGTCGACGAGACACGCCTCAGCCAGTGGGTGGACGGCCACGAGTTCGTCCAGGTGCGCCGCGATCTTTGACGGCCGGGCCCTCGTCGGCCGGCGGTCAGTCGAAGTCGATGGCGGAGAAGTCGCGTAGCTTCTCGAGAGAGTGGCGGGCGCTGACCGTGCGCACCGTCCCCGACTTCGACCGCATCACCAACGACTGGGTGGTGGCGCCCCGCCGGTCGTAGTTGACCCCCCGGAGGAGCTCGCCGGTGGTGACGCCCGTCGCCGCGAAGAAGCAGTTGTTGCCCTTGACCAGGTCGTCCTGGGTGAGGATCCGTTCGAGGTCGGCCTCCCGACCGGCAGCTTTGATGGACTCGAGCTCGCCCTCCTTCTGGGGGGCGAGACGGCCCAGCATCTGCCCGCCCAGGCACTTGATGGCCGCGGCGGAGATCACACCCTCGGGGGTGCCACCGATGCCGAACAGGATGTCGGCGCCGGCGTCGGGCATGCCGGTGGAGATGGCACCGGCCACGTCGCCGTCCTGGATGAGACGGATGCGGACCCCGGCCTCACGAATCTCGGCGATGAGGTCGTCGTGGCGGGGACGGTCGAGAACCACCGCGGTGAGGTCGTGCATCGCCTTGCCGGTGGCCTTGGACACCGCCTCGAGGTTCTCTGTGGGCGACTTGTCGAGGTCGATGCAGCCAACGGCCTCGGGCCCCACGGCGATCTTCTCCATGTAGAAGCCGGGCGGGTCGTACATGGTGCCCCGATCGGAGACGGCGATCACGGCCAGGGCGTTGGGCCGCCCCAGGGCACACAGAGTTGTTCCCTCGAGGGGGTCGACGGCGATGTCGATCTCGGGAGGGCTGCCATCGCCGACCTGCTCGCCGTTGAACAACATGGGGGCCTCATCCTTCTCACCCTCACCGATGACGATGATGCCGTCGCAGGCCACCGACTTGAGGTGGACCCGCATGGCCTCGGTGGCGGCCCCGTCGGCCTTCTCCTTCTCGCCTCTCCCCATCCATCGAGCCGCGGCCAGGGCCGCCACCTCGGTGACCCGGACGAACTCCATGGCCAGGTTGCGGTCGGGGGCCTGACGTTCGGCAGCGCTCATGGAATGCGACCATAGTGAAAATCGGTGACCGGACGCCAAGAGGCGGCAACGACTGGACTGGGGGGGAGGGCACGGATGGGGTCACGGTTGTCGTCAACGACCGTCCCCGGCCGCCGAAGCGGCCGCCTGGGGCGTCCCCGGGACCGGGCCCGCCTCCGGCTGGTGGGCTCGTCGGCGATGGCACTCGTCGCCATCCTGGGCGGTGTGGCCGGGTCCGCCCGCCTGGCCGACGCTGTCCCCCGGCCGCCGCCTCCTCCGCCCACCCGCATCCCGGTTCCCACCCTCGACGACTGGTTCTCCGGCGCCAATGCCGACTTCCGGTTCAAGACCCGCCTGACGGCGGCCACCATGCCCTCGGCCGATGCCCAGTTCGGCCAGGGAGCCCATCTCACCGCCTCCCCCGACAGTCCGTCGACCTGGTACGTGTTCGGTCGCCGAGCTGCCGCCGTGCAGCCCGTTCCTGCCTGCGACGCCATGCCCACGGCCTTCGGGATCGACATCTGGAAGTCGACTGACGGCGGCACGACCTGGTCACAGCCCACCAACCTGGTGTCACCGGCCGAGGGCACGCCATGGACCTGTTTCGCCGGCGATGGTGACGCCTATTTCGACCGGGCGACACACACCTGGCACTACCTGGCCCAGTGCCGGAGCCGCGACAACCTGTGGAACGGTTGCCACTGGACGCGGGCGGCCGACGACCCCATGGGCGGCTGGCAGGCCGACCCCGCCAACCCCGTGGTGTCGACGGCCGTGGGCTCGACCTCCAACCTGTGGCAACGCATCTGTGGTCCGTCGACGAACTGCTTCCGCGACTCCCAGACTCCGGACTCCCAGACTCCGGACTCCCAGACTCCGGACCCCCAGACTCCGGGCCCCCAGCCGCCGGACGGCCCGAAGGCGACCGTGAGCGATGCCGGCACCTTCACCATCTTCGACGTGGCGACCGATCCCGGGTTCCACTACGTGCGCTTCCACGGCGGGGCCGCCAGCAACGGCCACCAGTACACCGGCCTGGCCAAGACGGCCGACTTCGTCAACTGGGTCGTCGGGCCCGACGACCCAGGGCATCTGCCTTCCGACGACATCTTCGACAGTCGGTTCCCCAAGGGGTTCCCGCCGGCCGACGGACACGGCGGGACCCCGGCGTGGAAGGAGCCCCACTGGCTCGCCCCCAACTCCACCGACGCCGTCATCGGCGGAGGTGCTGGCCACGTCGTGCACGACGGGCCCTGGTACTACCTGGTCGCCGAGGCGTCCGACCGACCGCTGTGCGGCATGCCCGGCGCCACCTGGGACCTCGGCATCTACCGCACGGCCGACGTCGCCAACACGGTGTGGGACCCCCCGGCCCGGCCCCACGAGAACCCCGTCGCCTTCTCCGACGACAGCGTGGCCGGATCGCCAGTGCCGTCGAGCTGCGACCCCTCCTACCCGCGCCTGCTCCGGGATCCGGCGACGGGTGAGACCGACCTCGTCTACGACCGGGTGATCAGGATGCCCGGTGGTCCCGACGCACCGCCCGACCCGACCCGCAGCGGCCTGTACGTCTACACCCTGCGGTGGAACCTCTTGCGCCAGGCCCGCCCCGGCGACGACACCCCGGGCCTGGCATCCTCAGCCCCCTGGCGGGTCATCTCCGCGGCCACCGCCCCGTCCCCACCGACGGCGCTGGCCGCCCGTCGTGACTCGTACCGCGCACCGGACGGAAACGGCTACCTGGTGTTCAACTGTGACGGCGGCGACGCCCCGTGCGGACCGAGCAAGGCCATCTATCAGGACCGCTTCGTCGGGCAGGGCCTGGGACCGGCGGCCACCCGCTTCGTCTTCGGAGGCAAGGCCGCCTCGACCGACGGCCAGACCGGCCGGGTGCGGCTCCTCGTCGGTCAGCTCGACGTCGCCGGGCACTGGTTGCGAACCGACGCCGTCACCGAGACCGTCACCGGCAGCGACTACACCTCGGTCACCAGCGCCCCTGTCACCCTCCGCCACGACACGGTGTGGCTCCGGTACATGGTGTGGGTGAACGGTGAGAGGTCCACGGTGAGGGCGGGTGAGCTGTTCGTCGAGCCCAGCCCCTGATGGCGGCGGGCAGCCCGAGCTGGGACCTGCCGGTGAGACCCGTCTCAGTCGGGGAGCACCGACGCGCCGTCAGCGGGCTGGAGCCGCCACCCATCGGCCGGGCTGTCGACGTCGGCCAGGGCGACGACACACCCGCCGAAGCCCGCCCCCGTCAGGCGGGCTCCGTAGACGCCCGGCGTGGCCACCAGGCGCCCGACCACGCTGTCGAGGGCGTCGGTCGAGACCTCGAAGTCGTCTTTCAGGCTGCGGTGGCTCTCGACCATGAGACGGCCGGCAGCATCCAGGTCGCCGGCACCCAAAGCCTCGACGCAGGCGAGCACGCGGGCGTTCTCGGTCACGACATGTCGCGACCGGCGGCGCAGCACGGGGTCGGAGATGCCTTCGACGTCGGCCACCGTCGCCTGTCGCAGCGGTCCGATGATCCGGGCCGCCGACTCGCACTGAGCCCGCCGCTGCGCGTACGCGGTTCCGGCCAGCGAACGTGTCCGCCCCGAATGGACCACCACCAGGGCGATGCCGCCGGGAAGGGGCACCGGCGCCACGGTGTATGCCGAGCAGTCGATGAGCAGGGCGTGCCCGGCCCGACCGGCAGCCGAGGCGAGTTGGTCCATCACGCCGCTGCGCACGCCGGAGGCCAGATGCTCGGCTCGGCGGCAGGCCAGGGCCAGCTCGAGAGGTGTGCCGCCGAACCCCAGCGCCAAGGCGACGGCCACCTCCAAGGCTGCGCTCGACGACAGGCCGGCGCCCACCGGCAGGGTGGTCCGGACGGTGCCCCGGCCACCCGAGGGGGGTCGAGTGGCGACGACGACCCCGCCCACGTAGCGGGCCCACGGCGGGTGCAACGACGCCGGATCATCGACGTCGAGCGGCACCCGGGCCGCCTCGGGTTCGGTGTCGGAGCGCAGCTCGACCCAGTCGCCGCCTGGTTCGATCTCCACCACCGTGCCGCGGTCGACGGCGACGGGCAGGGCCCAGCCGCCGGTGTAGTCGGTGTGGTCGCCGATGAGGTTCACCCGGCCGGGAGCCTGAGCACGCACCGACCCATTGTGCAGCCCTGCGCCGGGCGCCACGGCCGGCCCCGGTGACCTGTCAGGGGGCCATCCCGTTCATGGGGGGCTTCGAGTCGACGTACCAACCGGCGCTCGACGTCGACGTGGCCGAGACCACCGACCACGCCCGGCGCTGGCGGTCCGACCTCGACCTGTTGGCGTCCTGTGGCGTCTCCCGCACCCGGTACCCGGTCCGATGGCACAGGATCGAGGTGGAGCCTGCGGTGTTCGACTGGGCGGCCACCGACGAGGTGCTCGGGTACCTGCGCGACATCGGCTTGCGGCCCCTGGTCGACCTTGTGCATCACACGAGTTACCCACGCTGGCTCAGGCAGGGCTTCGCCGACCGCCGGTTCCCGGACGCCTACCTCCGCTATGCGGAGGCCTTCGCCCGGCGCTATCCCTGGATCGAGGAGTACACGCTGTTCAACGAGCCGTTCACCACCTTCCTGCTCTGTGGCCAGGAGGGTGTGTGGGCGCCGCACCTGCACGGTCTGGAGGGGTTCCTCACCCTGGCCGCCAATGTGCTCCCAGCGCTCACCGAGGCGAGTCGCCGGTACCGCGACCTCCTGCCTGACGCCCGCCACGTGTACGTCGACGTCTGCGAAGCCCATGGTGCGGCTGTCTCCGAGGCGGCGCCACACGCGGCGCTGGCCAACGACCGGCGCTTCTTGTTGACCGATCTCTTCCTCGGTCGGTCGGTGTCGGGGGACCGGCCGTTCGTGGCCGCACTGAAGGCGGCGGGCGGCGGCAGTCTCCTCGACGTCGAGCCCGGCCACATCGACGTGCTGGGCCTCGACTACTACGCCCACAACCAGTGGCTGTGGCTCGACGCCGCCGGTCGCGGGCAGGCCATGTCGCCCCGACCCGTCGCCCTGTCCCAGCTCATCGAGGAGTACTGGGCGCGCTACCGGTTGCCCTGCGCCCTCACCGAGACCAACATCCGCGGCTACGCATCGGATCGGGCCAGCTGGCTCAAGTACACCCTCGAGCAGTGCGAGATGGCGATGGAAGCCGGCGTCCCGGTCGAGGCCTACTGCTGGTTTCCCTTCGTCGACTCCTGTGACTGGGACTCGCGTCTCACCCGGTCGTCGGGCCACGTCGATCCCGTCGGCGCCTTCTGGCTCGACGAGAGACTGGACCGCAACCCCTCCTCGATGTCGGCGTCCTACGTCCGTGCCGCCAACGGGGCACGGGCCGGCGACCTGGCTGCCTACCGGTTCCAGCCCCCGGTGTCTGACTGGCTCGAGGGCTGGCTCCCGCAGATGTCGCACTGGACCTGGCAGGACCCACCCCCGGCCGAGATCGTCCCTCCAAGGCGTCGTGGAAGGGGCTGGTTACGGCGATGACCCCCCGGTCCGGTGGCTGAAGGCCCACGAAGGGCGGCAGCTCCTGACACGGGCCGGGGGCTACCATCACGGCCGTGTTCCGTCCTCGTGTCGTGGTGGCGTGCGCTGTCTCCGCGGCCGTGGGGTTCGGCGCCGCGGGTCTCAGTCGGCCGTGGTCGGCGGGGGCGGCGGAGTCGGATGGCAAGGCCGACAAGAGCACCACCGTCGTCGACGTCCCCACGACCCAGCGACTCGTGGCTCTGACGTTCGACGATGGGCCGGATCCCCGCTGGACGCCCCAGGTGCTCGAACTGCTGCACCGCCACAATGCGACGGCCACGTTCTTCGATACCGGCCTCAACGCCATGGCCCGCCCCGACCTCGTTGCAGCCGAGGTCGAGGCGGGCGATGGCGTCGGCGACCATACGTGGTCGCATCCCCACCTCACGAAGCTGCCGCCACCGGCCATCGACGCCGAGATCGTGAAGGGGGCCGGGGCCATACAGCGCGCCGGTGCTCCCGCCCCCCACCTCTTCCGTCCGCCGTACGGGGCGAGCAACGAAGCGGTGGGAGTCCTCGCCGGCGCCGAGGGCTACCGCACCGTCTTGTGGAGCCTCGCGCTCGACCACTACCTGAGTCACACGTCGGACACGACTGGGGCCGTCGCCGCCCTCCTGGACCGGGTCCGGCCAGGGTCGATCATCCTGGCCCACGATGGCGGGGTTCCCGACCGAGCCCGGACCTTGCAGGCCCTACCGATGCTCCTACGGGGTCTCGAGGCGCGCGGGTACCGCATCGTCGATGTCGACACGCTCCTGGCCGCGGCCCGACACCTTCCGGCCCACCGAACGGCGACCTGACATGAGCACGGGCATCGATGTCACGCCTCGACGTCGTCTTGGTCCGTTGGACCTGGGACGGGCGCGGTGGCCCGGGCACCCCTGAGAGGATGAATTCGCAGATGACCGGTTGCTGCCCGTTCTGCGGGGCCGAATACGCCCTCACCGAAGCCCGCTGCTGGGAGTGCAAGGTCGCCCTGCAGGAGGACTCGCCGCCCACCCTGGCAGTCGACGAGACGGCCGAGGGTGGCGAGGAGGTCCTGTACGAGCTCGACGACTGGCCGGTGGCCAGCCGGGTCGAGCTCACGGCCACCCTGGCCGCCCGGGGGATCCCCTCGCGGTGGGAGCCGGGGCTGACGCTCGCGGTACGGGAGGCCGACGACGAGGCGGCCGAGAAGGCCCTCGACGAGCTGGAGGAAGGTGCCGGCGACGACGAGGAGGGCGACGAGCCCGAGGGTGACGGTGGCGCCGGCGACGACGGTGGGGCGATCGCCCAGGCGGCGATGGCCGACCTGTTCGTGGCCGCCGACCGACTGATGCACGAGCCCGGCGACGAGTTGGTGGCCGCCGAGCTCGGAGTGGCTGCGGACATCGTCGGCGAGAGCCCGGCCCCCTTCGGCATCGAGGCCCAGTTGTGGGGTCAGGTGCGGGAGTTGTCGGCGGTCGTCTGTGGCCACCTCGACGGCCATGCCTCTCCCGAGGTCGTGTCGGCCGACGCCCGTACCCTGCGAGAGGTCCTCCGCCCCTATGTCTGACGGCGGGCACCCCGAGGATCCGGGTGCCAGCCGCCACGCAGCACAGCCCCGTATACCGTTCGACGATGCTGCTGGCCGAGCTGGAGATCCGGCACTCCCGTGCCGTGGCCCCGACGCGACGGATCGCGCTCGGGAGCCAGTGGCTACCCACGGACCCGGCACCCGGCTACGGCGGGATCCTCCTGGGAGGCATCGTCGCCGCCCATCTCGACGCGCTCCACCCTGAACTGCGCGAGGAGCTCGTCGAGTTGATCGACGATCTCGAGAACGGTCGCCGCATTCCCCAACCCCGGCTACGGCACCGGTTCCAGGTCGATGTGGTCGGCCTCGACCGCAGCCGCCACAAGCTCGTCGGCGTGGGCGAGGCCATGCACTACGAGCTCGACAGCCACGGCTTGGCCGTGCCGCAGGTGCTGGGCGCCGTCTACGCCGCCGGCCAGATCCACTCGGCCACGCGCCCGGCGGTGTTCGGCGCCATCGCCAAGGCCTTGCACTGGGAGGGGCCTGCGGGCGCCGGGCTGATCGCCCACCTGGCCGATCCGACCAGCGCCTCGCCCCGCTCGTGGCGGTTGTTCCCGACCGACGAACGATGGGCCCTGCAGATCCTGGGCTTCGATCCCGAGACGACTCCCGACCGGTCCGAGGTCATGCGCCGCTTCCGCAACCTGATCCGCGAGTCGCACCCTGATCACGGGGCCCGCACTGAAGGGGCCGGCCAACGCATCCTCGAGCTCACCGAAGCCCGCCGCATCCTCATGGCATGACTCCCCTCGGGAATTCTGTCGTCGATCGGGCGGTGCTGCTCACGCCGGGGGCGGGGGCGGGGAGGGACCAGCCCAGTCTGGTGGCCATGGAAAAAATGCTTCATCCGATCGTCGTCGAGCGGATGGACTTTCCCTACCGTCTGGCCGGGCGTTCCCGGCCCGATCGAGCCGAGGTGCTGGTGGCGGCGGTGCGGGCGGGCGCCGCCGGCCTGGCCGAGCGCACCGGCCTGGCGCCCGGACGGTTGGTGCTGGGCGGTCGCTCGATGGGCGGACGCATCTGTTCGATGGCGGTGGCCGAGGGCCTGGACGCCCTCGGTCTGGTCCTCGTCAGCTACCCCCTGCACCCGCCGGGACGGCCCGACCGACTGCGCACCGAGCACTTCGGACACATCGATGCGCCATGCCTGTTCCTCAGCGGCACCCGTGACGCCTTCGCCACGCCGGACGAGCTCGAAGCGGCCACCGGGGCGATACCCGGTCCCGTCACCCACGTCTCGCTCGACGGTGGCGACCACGGGCTGCGCCGGCGCGACGAGGCGGTCGCCTCGATCGTGGCTGACTGGGTGACCTCATTGCCCTGAGCCACCGTCGGGAGTCATGGCTCGGGCGCCCCCCGATCCTCGGGGTTGAGGTCTTCCAGCTCCAGGCGGGCCGTCTCCGGGTAGCGGGTGAGGACCAGGACGGCGACGAGGGCAGGACCGGCGGCCAGGGCGGCCATGGCCAGGCCGATGCTGGCGAAGGCATCGCTCAGGACGCCGGCGGCCACCAGGCCGATGGCGCTGCCGGCCAGGGCGCACACGGCCACGATCCCGTTGGCACGGCCGCGAAGCGACGTGGGGAACAACTCGGGCCCGTACACGGCCAGTGCAGGGATCGACGCGTTGGACACGGCCATGGCTGCCATGGCCCACGCCCATGACCCCCAGCCCCCGGAGAAGAAGAACAACACGGTGCACGCCGCTCCGGTGGCGATGCAGAACGCGCCGACCCGGCGACGGCCGTGGGTGTCGGCCAGGCGCCCGCCGGCCACGATCCCGATGACCGCAGGGGTGGAGGTGACGATGGAGAAGAGCCCGATCTTGCCGCCGCTGTAGCCCCGGTCCACCCGAAGGAAGCGGTTGGCGAACTGCGATTGGGGGGCGAAGAAGACATTGGTGAGCAGGCCGCCGAGAGCGAGCAGCCACAGCCGTCGCCCGTGGCCGGCCAGGCGCGCCTGCTCGGGGACGCGTTCGGTGAAGCGCCGGCTCTCGGGGAGATGTCGCCCCACACCGACGAGCAACGGCAAGGCGACCACGGGGATGACGTAGAGCAGGCGCCAACCCCGGATACCGAGGTCGGCCAGGCGCAGGCTCATGACGCACACCCCGGCGCCCAGGCCGGCGGCCATGGCCAGCAGGCTCACCGAGTAGGCCCGGGAGCCGGCCGGCATCTCCTCGGCGGCCATGATGGCGATGACCAGTGCCAAGGCGGTGGCGAAAGCCCTGGCCAGGACCTGGCTCGTCGTCAGCCAGCCGAGGGAAGGGGCGACGGCCCCGGTGACGGCGAGCCCGCACCCGGCGGCGGCCGACCAGAGCAACACGAGGCGACGTCCCCGCCGGTCGGCCACCGAGGCCACGCCCAGGGCCGCCAGACCGCCGATGCGCACCGCCGCACCAGCCACGCCCTGGGCCGTGTCGCCGGCCCTGAACTCCTCACCGGCGAAAGCGATGGTCTGGGTGAACAGGGTGTTGAGGTACCCGGCCACGATGGCCAGCACGCCCAGGGTGCCGAGCACCGACGCGGCAGTGGCGTCGAGGCGGGCCGGCGGGGCCCACCAGGGGGCGGCCGGGCCCCCGGGGCGGGCGATGGCCCGTTTGAACGGGATGTAGAAGAGCCACCAGAAGTACGGGACGGTCAGCGTGAACTCGACGGTCTGGGTGACCTGGTGGCCGTCGTCGACAGGGGTGGTGGCGACACTTCGCCGATAGCCCCGAACCGGGCCCTCCACCGCCTGGAAGCGGCCCCCGCCGCAGTCCCGCTCGAGCAACAGATCGGTTCGGGGACGCAGCAGGGCCGCCAGGCCCGCGGCGTCGACCCGACAGTGGGTTACGACGCGGGCCACGGCTCGCCGGTCATCGCCGGAGCCTACTGACGGCGCCTCGCCGCTCCCGGGCGCGCTCGAGGGAAGGGATCGGCGGTCCGCAGTGTTGTGAACGTACGTGGGCGAACCGGTAGTCTTGGGTGTCAGAGGCGGAGGGCTTCAAGCGCTGCCGCCTACGGTGACACCGTCCGTTGCAACGTCGTCGTCCGTTCCCGGGAGTGGTATGGAAACGCAGCTCATGGAGGCCATCGAGGCGATCCGTCCGGCCCTGCAGGCCGATGGCGGCGACGTCAACGTCGTCGGCCTCAATGAGGAGACCGGTGTGGTCGATCTCGAGCTGGTCGGGGCGTGCGGGAGCTGCCCGGCGTCGACGATGACCCTGAAGGCCGGCATCGAGCGCATCCTCAAGGACCGGGTCGAGGGCATCACCGCGGTCAACGCCGTCGGCATGGACCCGGAGTACTGATTCTCGGAGTTGCGTGGCGCTCAGCCCCGTGGCGTGACGGCGCCGCCTACCTCTGAGTGGGTGAGCAGGTCGGGATGCGCAGGCATGACCCGAACCGACCAGCCGTAGCGGCTGGCCCGTGTGCAGTCGAACGAGGCTTCGAACCGGTAGGGGCCGCCGCCACCGTCGGCGTCGGTGGTCATGGAGGTGGAGGTCGCCTCCACGATGTCGCCGGAGGGGTCCACCGGCCCGTGGACGAGCTGCACGTCGACATCGGCGGCGGACAGGTTCCCCAGGGCCACGGTGGCGGCCACGGTGCGCATGTCGCCGATCTCGGCGGGGGCACCGTCGGCGTCGACGCACTCGACGGCCACGCCGCCCCAACCGGCTCGAACCCGGGCCTTCCACTCGGCCAGACGGCGGGCCCGGGAGTGCCTGTCGGCGTCGAGGGCGAGGCGACGAGCGGCCGCAGGCTCGTACATGTGCGCCACGTAGTCGCGCACCATCCGACTGGCGACGACGAACGGCCCGAGCGACAGCAATGACGAACGCACCATGGCCAGCCAGTGGTGGGGCAGCCCGTCGGTGCCCCGGGCGTAGAAGGTGGGGACGATCCGGCGCTCGAGCAGATCGAACAGGCTGGCGGCCTCGGCTGCGTCGCGGCGTTCGAGGTCACCGTCGTACTCGGCCGAGCTGATGGCCCAGCCGTTGTCCGCCGTGTGGCACTCGTCCCACCACCCATCGCTCACCGAGCAGTTGAGGGCGCCGTTGAGGGCGGCTTTCTCCCCACTCGTGCCGCACGCCTCGAGGGGTCGCCTGGGGGTGTTGAGCCACAGGTCGCATCCTTGGTAGAGGACGCGGGCCACGCCGATGTCGTAGTCCTCCAGGAAGACGACCCGGTGGCGGATGTGATGCTGGCGCGAGAACTGCACCACGTGGCGGATCATGTCCTTGCCGAGGTCGTCGGCCGGGTGGGCCTTGCCGGCGAAGACGAGTTGCACGGGACGCTCGGCGGCCAGCAGCAGGGCAGCCAGGCGCTCGGGCTGGGACAGCAGCAGGGTGGCCCGCTTGTAGGTGGCGAAACGGCGGGCGAACCCGATGGTGAGGGCGTCGGGGTCGAGGATGTCCTCGCTCCACGTCACCTCACCCGAAGTCGCAGGCTGGGCCAGCAACGACGTGTGGAGGCGGTGGCGGGCGAAGTCCACCAGGCGTCGCCGTCCCGTGTTCAAAGCCGTCCAGAGCTCGGCGTCGTCGAGGCCTTCGATCGCCGTCCACGACTCGGGCGCGCCTTCGGCCCAGCCGTCGCCCACGTGGCGCTGGAAAAGGTCGCTCATCTCCGTCGACACCCAGCTGCGGGCATGGACCCCGTTGGTGACCGAGCCGATGGGCACCTCGTCCTCGGGCACACCCGGCCACAGGCCGGCGAAGATGTGGCGGCTGACTCGGCCGTGCAGGGCGGAGACGCCGTTGGCGAACCCGGCCAGGCGCAACCCCATGACGGCCATGTTGAACGGGGCGTCGTGGGGCTGGCCCGGCTCCTGGCCGAGAGCCATGAGGGTGTCGAAGGACACACCGAGCTCGTCGGTCCACGACCCGAAGTACCGCTCCATCAGGTGGCGGCTGAACCGGTCGATGCCGGCGGGGACGGGGGTGTGGGTCGTGAAGATGGTGCCGGCCCTTACGGCTTCGATGGCTTCGACGAACGTCAGACCGGCGTCGAGGACGTGACGGCGGATGCGCTCGAGGCCGAGAAAGCCGGCGTGGCCCTCGTTGGTGTGGAAGACCTGGGGCGTGACGCCCATGAGCTGGAGGGCACGGACGCCGCCCACGCCGAGCAGGATCTCCTGGCGCAGGCGATGCTCAGTGTCGCCGCCGTACAGGCGGTCGGTGATGTCCTGAGACTCGTCGTCGTTGCCGTCGGTGTGGGTGTCGAGCAGGAAGAGGGGGATCCGACCCACCTGGGCTCGCCAGATGCGGGCCGCCAACGGCCGACCGGCCTGGTCGACGCTGAGGGGCTGGGTCTCGCACGGCGTGAGGGCGAGGGCGTAGGGGTCCTGGGTGACGTAGCGCTGTTCCTGCCAGCCGTCGGCGGCCAGCTCCTGGCGGAAGTACCCCTGGCGGTAGAGCAGGCCGACGCCGACGAGGGGGACGCCCATGCCGCTGGCCGCCTTCAGGTGGTCGCCGGCGAGGACGCCGAGGCCTCCCGAGTACTGGGGCAGGGCCTCGGCGATCCCGAATTCAGGGGAGAAGTAGGCCACGCTTGCCAGCTCGTGGTCACCCCGTTGGAACCACAGGTCGGACTCGAGGTGGTGACGGAGGTCGTCGTGAGCCGTGGTCAGGATCGACAGGAACCGGGAATCACCGGCCA